>NZ_JBWQOJ010000004.1:0-135405 GCF_056591795.1 Maritimimonas sp. 2210JD6-3
TATGTTAAAAATTAAATATTTAACAGTTTTATTTTTTCTTTTTACCATCGCAATTTTTGCGCAAGTAAAAGTAAGTGGCGTAGTGGTAGATGAAAATGGAGAAGCAATTCCGTTTGCAAATATTATTTTTAAAGGATCAGTTGAGGGAACTGTATCTGATGAAAACGGAAAATTCTATATAGAATCTGAAACTACCTATAAAGAACTCGAAGTATCTTTTATTGGGTATCAATCAAAAACAATTCAACTTAAAGCCCGAAATTTTGATCTTAAAATTGTTCTTGCGGAAGGCGCACAATTAGATGAGGTTGTAGTGTATTCTGGTAAAGTAAAGAAAAAAGGAAATCCTGCTATTGCCATTCTTCGAAAAATATGGGCTAAGAAAAGGCAAAACGGAGTACTTCTCTATTCACAATATGAATATGATAAGTACGAAAAAATTGAATTTGACTTAAATAATATTGATGAAAAGTTTAAAAAGCGAAAGCTCTTTAAAGGAATGGAATTTGTTTTTGATAAAATAGATACTTCCAGCGTTACTGGTAAGTCGTATTTGCCAATCTTTATTAATGAGGCTGCCTATAAAGCTTATGGTAAGAATAAACCATCAAAAAAGTATAGAGAAGAGCTAAAAGGAAATAAAAACTCAGGATTTGATAGTAACCAAGAACTGATAGAGTTTATTAAACAACTGTATGTCGATTATAATATTTATGATAATTATCTAAAATTCTTTGATAAAAGTTTTACAAGTCCACTTTCTCGCACTGGTCCCTCTGTGTATAACTATGTATTAACCGATAGTGCTTATATAGATAATAAATGGTGTTATAATATTGTTTTCTATCCGCGCAGAAAAAATGAACTCACTTTTAAAGGAGATTTTTGGGTGAACGATTCTACCTATGCCGTGAAACAAATCGAAATGGATGCTACCCGTAGTGCAAATATTAATTGGGTGAAAGAGATTCATATCGAACAAGAATTTAATGTATTAAATGATTCTGTTTTTTTGTTGAAAAGAGATCATATGATGTCTGACTTTGCTTTACGAAAAAAAGATAAAGCTAAAGGAGTTTATGGTAGGAGAACAACGTTATTCAATAATTATGATTTTGTAACCACACATGAGGATAGCTTTTATAAACCGCGCGTAGATACCTATAATGCTGAAATATATGATCGACCCGATGATTTCTGGAAAGACAATAGACTAGAAAAATTGAATGATGATGAGGAAGGAATTTATAAAATGCTTGACACCTTAAAAACAGTAAAACGATTTAAACAGCTTTATAGCCTAGGATCAATTCTTGCCTCAGGGTATTGGCAACCTTTTAAAGGATTTGATTACGGACCCATTTTCTCAACTTTTGGTAGTAATGATGTTGAAGGAACTCGTGTTAGAATAGGAGGGAGAACGTATTGGAATCAAAATGATACTTGGCGACTGCAAGGCTTTTTGGCGTATGGATTTAATGATGAAAAGTTTAAATATGGTATAGGTGGTAAATGGATGGTTGATAAACGAAATAGAATTATTATTTCCGCTGGTAATCGCCGAGACGTGGAACAGACAGGTGTAAGTTTAACTACTGCCAACGATGTATTAAATCGAAGCTTTGCATCGGCTGCTTTCTTCACACGCGGCGAGAATTTTAGGCTTACCAATTTAAATCTAACGAACGCAGCTATTGATATTGAACCTGTAAAAAATCTAAATTTTAGAGTAGGAGCAACGTATAAAACATTACGATCGGCTGCACCAGATTTGTTTGACCTTAACTATATTGATCAAAACGGTGTTGAGCAATCTGAAGTAAAACAGTCTGAAGTAGATTTGGCTATTAATTATACACCTGGACGAAAAACTGCGGGTTTTGGTGTTGAACGTGCCATAAGTAATGAGGGACGATATCCAACGATTTATGTAAGTTATACGAAAGGATTAAAAGGGTTTTTAAATAGTGATTTCGATTATGATAAACTACAATTGTTCTACAGGCATCGTATATTAATGGGTGGTTTTGGTAAACTAAAATATACGTTAGAGGCAGGTAAGACTTTTGGTGCGGTGCCATTAAGCCTATTAGATGCTGTACCAGGAAACCAGACACCATTTTTTGCAGCGCGAACTTTTGATTTACTTGATTATTATGAGTTTGTTACAGATGAATATGCATCATTACACCTTGAACATAATTTTAATGGAAGAATATTTTCTAGAATACCTTTACTTAGAAAATTGAATTTACGTGAAATTGTAGGAATAAGAGGCGTGATTGGTAATTTATCAGCAGATAATATTGAGATGAATAATTTCTTAAGAGATGGTAACGCATTAGCTCCTACAAAACCTTATTACGAATATCATCTAGGAGTTGATAATATTTTTAAAGTATTACGTATCGATTTTATTTTTAGGGGTAATTACAACGATTTACCTGGAGCAAGTAAGTTTGCTATAAAAGGCGGGTTCGGGTTCTTTTTCTAATGTATTAAAAATCAAAATACCAATTAAACAGATCGGTTCTAAGACCAAAAGTGAACCACGTGGTATTATCTTTTGTAAAATTATTACTTACCGTTGCAGGTGTAAAATTTCTAAAGGTAAAACCAGCAAATAATTTCATATTTGTGCTTGGGTTTATAATATAACCTGCTTGTAAGTCTCCAATAAAAATATCTGTTTTATTACCCTGTAAAAGTTCTACACCAGTATCACCAGTACGATTTTCATTCGAAATATAAATATCACCACCAAAACTGGTTGTGTTTCCTTCAAAGTCAAAACCTTTTTTACCTAATACTATTTTTGCATTGGCAAACCAACGATCTTTTCTATATTGAGCAATGCCTACAGTTTCCCAGAAATTACTTCCCCAAAGATGTCCTATAGGTTGATTAAAATGGCCATAATTTAAAGTAGAAGTACCAAAATGGCTAAACGTATAAGGTCGAGCGACATTAAATTCACCTTGCAAGAATAAATTATCAACTTTAAATGCATTATAATATTTAGCACCTACCTGAAAAGCAAACTTATTACCCCAATAACCATCACCATCAAAAAAGCGCCCTACGGTAAGTTCATCAAGTACAAATTGTGAATATAATGCAATATTATCTGTGGCTTTATATTTGGTATTTAATCCGATCATAGCATTACCACTCTCAGAACCTCTGGTAAATTCTGCTGCTCTATAGAAAATTATAGGATTAAAAAAATTAATATCAAATCCAGTTGAGGGTGTGCGTTGCGTTACTACAGCTTCAAATAATCCTAAATTCAATCTTTTAGTAACATTAAAACTTAAATGATGAATAGCAACATATTTTCTAAAATTCGTTTCATTATCTGTTAAGTCGCGTCTCACATCATCCATCCACATCCAAATATTGGTGTATTTAATTTTCCAGAATTTAGTGTTAATTTTTAAAAATGGATACGGAGCAGCAACATCTGAGAGCATAAAAGAGCGATACCCGTCGCCAATAAAATTTTTTCCATTTCCGAATTGAAAATTAAAAATGTCATTAGGTGTGTATGATAAGTAGGCTTCAGCAATAGGATAATCAAATCCGTTTTCTTTAAAACCTTTAGCTTTACCCCTTCCCGGAACTGTACCCCCTGCTCCTAAAGGAGGGTTATTTCTAGCAAATTGATTAATATATTCTGCAAATCGACCTTGACTTTCATAAAATGAAGTATTAAAACTTAAGTTTTTTCCTAACCCACCTTGAATTTGAATAGCACGGGTATTATTATACGTATAATCGATTTCATCAGAATTATCTTTACCTAGTTGTAAGTCAAAAACTGGATTAATAGTAAACCAAAAATTTTCACCTTGAACGTTTACAAAATGCTCATTCCAGAACTTTTTACCTAACCATGTTGATTTATCTTTAAATAACGGTTCTTTAAGCGTACTTAAATCTACATAGTTACGTACATCACTATATATATAAGGTTTTGAGGTTGTATGCGTATTTTCGTTCTTATTTAAATAGAAATCGATCTCATTATATGAACTATGTAAAAACGGAATGTTCAACTCACTAGTATGTTCGGGAAATAATTCATTTCCCGATTGTGAAGATGTAAACATTGTATAGAAAATTGCTACAACTAAAAAATAAAGTCTTTTCATCTGGCTTTTATATCTTTTTTAAAGTTTTGAGACTTTTTCGTCTTTTAATTGATATTTTTCCTTGCTTTCAGAACAAATGGCATAACCATCTTCATTAAAATACAACCGTTGCCCATATTCACTAATCCAGCCAATTTGCTTTGAGGGGTTACCTACAACTAATGCGTAAGGTTTAATTTCTTTCGTAACCACTGCTCCTGCTCCTATAAGTGCATATTCACCGATATCATTCCCACAGACTATTGTGGCGTTAGCACCAATGGTTGCTCCTTTTTTAACCACAGTTCTCATGTATTCACTTTTACGATTCACAGCACTACGCGGATTAATTACATTAGTAAAAACCATAGAAGGTCCTAAAAAAACATCATCTTCACAAATAACGCCTGTATAAATAGAGACATTATTTTGAACTTTAACGTTGTCACCTAATGTAACATCTGGAGAAACTACTACGTTCTGACCAATATTACATTTTTTACCAATTATGCAATTAGGCATAACATGACTAAAGTGCCATATTTTGGTTCCTTTACCAATACGACAGCCTTCATCTATTACGGCGGTTTCGTGTGCGAAATATTCTTTTTCCATTAATATATGTTGTTACTTTTGCCTCCTTCGACTATTAGTTTAGCAGATGAAGTTCCAATTCTTATAAACGCCTAAATTAATCATTTTAATGGCATCATCATAAGATTTTATACCTCCAGCAGCTTTTACTTTTAAAGGGTGTGCATTTGATAATATAAGTTTCATAGATTTTATAGTTGCACCATTAGGTTTCTCATTTTCAGTTTTGTAAAAACCCGTAGAGGATTTTACAAATACATTTTTAGCGAGGGAATTGTCAAAATTCTCTAAGATAATATTGCTAATAAATTTAGAAATGGAAGCAATTTGAGTAGTACTCAAGGCCGCGACTTCAATAATCCATTTTATGATTTTTTTGTGTTTTAGTACAAGTTTAGTGCTTTGTATGATCTCAATTTTAATCAACTCTAAATCACCATTTATAAAAGCTGTGTAATTGATTACAAAATCTAATTCATCTGCGCCATTTTTAATTGCATGTTTAGCTTCTTCTAACTTTTTGTTTATTGATGCTTTTCCTTTAGGAAAATCGATCACAGTACCTACCAAGACCTTACTATTCACTTTAGAAATAAGGCTCTTTACGAAAGCAACATATTCAGGACGAACCATCACCAGCTTGAAATTATTTGCTATGGCCTCTAATGTTAGCGTCTCAATTTTTTTAATAGTTTCTTTTTCTGAGATACCAGCTTGTTTAGCTGTTTTTAAATAGGTACTATCTAAATATTGATGTATATTCAATGCATTTTAATTGTATAGCGAAAGTACAAATTATCACATATAAAAAATCCTGCACCAGGCAGGATTTGTATTTAGTTTAATCTAAAATTGACAGGAACTACATATTTGACTTTTACAGTTTTATTACTTTGCTTACCAGGAATCATTTTAGGTAACTTTTTTACGGCTTTAATTGCTGCATCATCAAGTAATCTATAAGATTTTCTGTCACGAAACGTTTTTACATTTTTTACATCTCCGTTTTCATCGATAATAAATTCTATCCATGATTTACCTTGTTGCTCTGCATTCGCTGCAGCCTCAGGATACCTAAGGTTTTTATTAATATAGCGTTGCACTTGTTGTTGAAAACATTGGCTTTGAGCTAATCCATATAAGTCTTGACACTCTTTAAAAGTAGGTTTAATCTCTACTTTTATAAATTCATATTCACTTGGCTGTTCAGTGGGTTCATCAGGTAGTTTATTAATAGCTCTATCAATATCAGGGTTATCTAAATCTACAGTTTTGAAAATATCTATTGTAGCATCTGTATGTTTATCATCTATAATAACTTGATCAAGTTGTTTTGGTTTTTTAATAACCTTTTTTTTAGATTCTTTCTTTTTCTTGTACTCAAAATGGGTAGGAGCGTCTGGAATTACATAGACCTCTGAATCGGCATCTTTTTGTGTGAAATCAGCTAGTGTAGGCTGCAGAGATGATATTTCTAAAACTGCATAGCTTATTAAAAGCGCAAGAATCAAACCTAGCTGTAAAAATAATTTTGAACTTTTTTGTAACTTGTCATTTCGGTAATGTTTTTTTGTGTTCATAATAATAAAGTTAAGATGTTAATATTATGTTAAACCACAAGAAACGTACCAAAAAAATCCCAGCTGAAAGGCTGGGATTTGATATTATAACGGAGAATAATTGTTATTCAACTTGAAAAACGATAGGTAGTTGGTATGGTACATTTACCGCACGACCGCGTTGTCTTCCAGGTGTCATTTTTGGTAATAATTTTACAACGCGCTTAGCTTCATCTTCTAATCGTTTATGTGGAGCCCTTACACCTGTAATTTGAATTCCACCAGTTTTCGTAATTTTAAATAAAACGAAAATTCTCTTTTTACCTGGCGATAATCCTAAGTCATTTGCCAATTCTGTATTGAATTTTCTACGAATATGCTTTTGCATTGCCTTGTTCAGGCAATCTTTCTTTTGTTGATTGGTTCCTTTACAACCTGGAAAAACAGGTACATCTTCAATAATAGCAAAGGGTACATCTTCTGCTACCACTTCTTCTTCTTCTTCTTCAACAATATCCTGAATTTCTACAACATCATCTTCATCGGTTTCAGTAGATTCTAAAACAGTTTCTTCAACCTCTTTTTCATCTTCTACCACTTCTATTTTTTCTGGAGCTGGTGGTGGAGGTGGAGGTGGTTTAATTTGTTCGATACGCTCAGTAATCGGAATTTCTTCTTCAATTTCTTCATCTCCCATTACACCAGCCAAGTCTGATAAGCTTCTGTCAAAGGTTTTGTATTCTACACCTAAGTAAACAATAAGCAAAGCCAGTAAAAGACCAAGTTGCATAAACAACTTACTATATTTTTCTAAGTTTGCTTTAGGGTTTTTTTTGATTTCCATCGGTAAATAGATTTATTTGATGCTAATTTAATAAATAAAAAATAACGAACAACTATTTTAACAGAGAATTGAACCAGTAATTCAATTTTTTGAAGCTCATAGCTGCGATAAATACACCTAAAGAATTGGCAAGAATATCTTTAAAATCACCTGTTCTATAGGTAGTAATGCTCTCTTGTAAAACCTCAAGAATTATGCCGTAACTAATTAAAATGAGAATAAATAGTAGTTTTTGTTTTGTAGATTTAAGATCAAAATTACAGGCATAGAACCAAGATAAACTCAATACAAAATATGCGATAATATGTCCTAGTTTATCAGAGTTTTCTACTTTATGTAATCTCAACCCAAAGCTTAAGCCTGAAATCGAAATAAGACTCAGAAAAGCTACAATGATTGTTAAAAAAATGGCAATTGTAAGCGCGTTACGCTCCAATAAGTGCTTTGTAAGCATCGGCATCTAACAGTGCATCAATTTGTGATTTATCAGTGATTTGGATCTTAATCATCCAACCATCACCATAAGGATCAGAGTTTACACTTTCTGGACTGTCTTCTAAAGTTTCGTTAAATTCGATTACTTCTCCACTTAATGGCATAAAAAGATCAGATACCGTTTTTACAGCTTCTACCGAGCCAAAGACCTCGTCTTTTTCTACCGTTTCATCTAAAGTATCTATATCGACATAAACAATATCACCTAATTCACTTTGCGCAAAATCTGTAATACCTACAGTTGCAATATCATTGTCTAACTTAATCCATTCGTGGTCTTTCGTATATTTTAAATCAGCAGGAATATTCATTTTAAAAAGTATTTATATATGTTGCGAATTTAAAAGTTTTGAATTAATTTCCAATAGTATATCGTAAACTAATTCCGGTATTGATAGAATTCCTTGGGAAGGTATTCGAAATTAAGAACCTAGAAGAGTTTTGATCATAGAAAAATGAAGCCATTAGATTCTTGCTCAATGCATAATCTGCAATGAATTTTATCGATAATAACTGTTGTCCTCCCGTTATTTGATTGTTATCGATATCTATAGATCGTATAACAGTTGCATTGTTTCGAAAGCCTATGTCGGCTTTTAGGTTAATATCTCCTTTAAATTTATTAACCGTATTGCCTGTACGAACATTGAGTCTTACATCTTTTATGCGATAACCCAATCCAAATACATATTCGGTTCCTCTTATTTCTGTCAGGGTATTATTATTTAGATTTAAATTTAAAGACTTGTCGCGTTTTAATTCTGCTCTGAAAGAAAAATTATTACGCATTTTCATATCGACTTTTACTAATGGGTTAAACTCTTCTACTAAACTTACACCGTTAAATAGTTTTTCTGGTTGGTAATTTCCATTTATATCAACATTTGCCGTAGGATCGCTTGCCACATATTGTAAATTGTTTGTGAATCCTAAAATGGAATAAGCAGAATTATAACGATGCTCTACCACAAAACTTCTAAAGTTCTTCTTAAACCATGGTATTTGCATCAATCCTTTGTAATTTAAGCGCCAGTTCGGTATTGGTACATTTCTGAAAGCACCTAATTTTACTTTTTTAGCATTTTGACCTGAATAGGCAGATAAAAAAGCTGGGAGTAAAACCTCAGGGCTATTTTTACCATAACCAACAGTGTTCGTTCCTTGACCTGCCCTTCTAGCTAAACGTTCTTGTATGACAGCCCTATTTGCCTTAAATTTTTCAAAAGTAGCATCACCATTACCATCAAAAGCATTTCGTAACATAAAATAGCTCATGCTAAAATTACCAGATTCAGTAAATGGAAAATCTGTATTGAGTGCTCCATTTTCAATGTCAATTTGTTGAGACCTTCTTCTCGCATATATTTTATTGGCAGATAATTCTATATTTAAATTTCTAAACGGTCGTATGTCTGCATTTATATCGAGCTTATTATAATGCGAATTACTATATACTTGACTAAACTCATCATTCTCTAACAGCCAATTATTGGCTATAGCCAAATCTCTAATATCTCGCTGACTACCAAAAACAAATCCTAACGTTGGTGCCAAACCACCTTCAAAATTATTACGTCCTAAAAATCCAATTTCTGGTTTATAGCCTGGTAGTAATGTGCTATTGTTATCAGTATATGCTATTTTAACGCTTTTTACAGAGGTAACAACATCAACCAACCCTTGTACAATTTTTTGACTTGAAGTCATCTTTTTTCTATTGGCTGTTCTATTTTTTGAATTATTGGCAATACTAGGCCTAGCAGGTAGTTTTTTATCAGAGGCATTTTTCTTCTTGTTAGATTTTCTATCCTTTTTAGTGCGCTTTTTCTTAGTTGCTAGGTTTAAAATACCTGTTTTTTGGTACAATTTATTCATATTTAAAGTGGCAGAAAAGGTATGGGTATTGGCATTTTGAATAATATTACCAATATCGTTTCTAAGGTCTCTGGCTGGCGCTTGCCAATCAAAATCAGCTTTGTAGGCATACGAGGCATCTATAAAGTCTAGAATAGGTATTTTATTAAAAGGTAATTTATAATTGGCATCTAGGGTTTGATGATAATTATTAGGTCTTCCTATTGTAAAAAAGTTAGAAAATAAGGTAGTAGTCTTGCGGTTAAAACCATCATAAACATAATTGTTGGTCGCTCTAAAATTAAATTGAAATGATTTCGTAAGATTATAAGCAACATTATAATCCCAATCGAAGAAAAACCGTTGTTGAGTTAATATAGGTAATGGAGGTAGATTTTCTACCAATGATCTTGACTCTTGCTGATTAAAGCTTCTTGTAATATTAGAATTTACAGAAATAGAAGTCGGTAATAAATTAATATTAAACTCTTTAAATAATTTTAAATACGCACTTTTATCAAGTACTTTCCATTTTTTAAGAGGCTCTAATACAAAAGGTTTAAAATTATAATTATACGTAGCCGAAGCCCGTACATTTTGATCTAGCGCTCTTTTTATATTATAGTCTCGATGATACGTTTCGTTAAAAGAATAGGATGCAGAAAAATTTTCTACGTCATAAAAACGCTGTTTCTTTTCTGGGTTTGTACGTTCTTTTCTAACATTTATTAAATTAATGCTACGTCTTTTAGTATAGTCTCTAGAGTTTTCACTATTCTCATTTGTTTCTATTGCATCCTCAAATAAAACATCTTGAAATTGAGGATCCCACCTTGGATCTCTGAACTCTTCACTAATACTATAATTGAATGGAATTTTTATTCCAGCTTTTTTAGGAAGAAGTTGCCCTATATTGACATTGGTAACAATATCATACTGTTTTACATCTTCTTGACTGCGCTCTTGTGGTCGTTGATCTAAAGAACCAAAGCCTTGCGAATTTGCACGACCTGAAATTGAAATATCAGCAAAATCAGCAAAATTAGCATCAGCATTTAACACAGCAGCCCAACCACCTTCATTGTCGAAATCGGTAACGCGTAATTCATTAAACCAAAACTCAGCACTTTTCGGTGAATCGCTATCGTTGCGTACACCAATCATTAATGTTCGCAAATTGGATAGATTCGGATTACCTTTTACTCGTATTCTAGCGGAAGGATCACTAGCTATACTGGGAAACAATTCTACTGCTGAACTATTTTGCTGTACACGCTCTAGTTTTAACCTACCAAGGGCTCTTAAATTTGCTTCAAGATTATTTTTCCAAATACTATCTGCATTTTGTTCAATTGGATTATCCCTAGTAATTCTTAATGGCATTTCAATTTGATAATAATTGTCATTGGTATCAGTACCAAGTCGCAAAACAGCAGTCATATCTCCATCTTCAATTTCTGAATCATTTATACTTTCAGCGTGAACAAACATCTTTATTTTGTTAAACATGCGCATGTCAAACGAAGTATTCTTAAATACAAAGCGTGATTCACCATCTTCGAGATCGTTCACTTTAACCAGTAATGATTGTTCATTTTGTTGTTGTACAGATGTACTTCCTTGTAAGCGTTCTCGGCGTACTCCTGGTGGTAATTCATATCCAAAAGGTTGCTTGCTTTCATTTTCCTCAACATTAACTACACCTACCTCAAAATCTTGATCTTCCGTAAATCCTAAAGGCTCAGGAGGAAGCGTAGGATTGATATCATCAACACTAAATAAATATCGTCTCCAATCACCACGAACCAATTCAAGCTCACCAAAGCGCAATACAACGGGTACTTTGAATTTGGTTAAAAACATTCTAATAAAACGTATCGAATTAAAACCAGAGATACCATTAATAGCTTCTCCAGAAGTAATAGGTATTCTAAACTGATACCATTTTGCATTCTGTGTTTGTCCGTTTGCCAATGTGATGGGAACAATTTTTTCATCAACAATATTATTCTGACCTTTTACCAAATCTGTTGGGTTGATCGAAATCTTATATTGATAAAAACTTTCAATATCGCTCATGGTTTGATCTTGATTGATATCTTCAATATCTGGAAACGAAGTTGCCGATGTGGGGAAAGATTCTGTAGAATTATTAATCGTAGGTGAGTTACCTTCGGTATTGTTAAAACGCTTATATCGGGTAAGAATACCTGCTCGCTCATTGTCTAATTGACTGCCTCTAAAAAACTGAAAATCGTCATTGGCGGGATCTTCAAGATTATTGTATATGTTGGCTGGATCGTTATTGCCAAATCGACTACGTTCTTCATCATTTTTAAGTCCATCTAAACCAATATCTTGGTTTGGGCGTTCGTCATCTTCCTCTGTAAAGGCATAAATTAAGGATTGATTTTTGGGCACATCGCCATAGTCTGTCTCTATGATATTATTACCCGGAATTTTCACGCCGTCTTCTGGCAAACCGTTCTCATACATTCTACGATTATCGTCAAGAATATCTTCAGAAATATTCCCTAAATTAAAATACAATTCACCTCCAAAATCATTTGGATTAATTACGGCGGGAGCACCTTCTTCGGGCGTCATAGAATAATTTTGATAAGGATCCATTAACCAAAACTGAATATATTCTACGTTAGCCTGTTGAAAGTCATTTGTATTAATAGAACGCATAATGCCCGCCCATTTATCTTCGGGAGTATTATCGGTATATGTTAAACCGTCAGCACTTACATTTTCATTAAAACTGTAACTACCTCGCTCATTCGGGTAATAGGCTAAATCAAATGTATTTATAATATTCGTTTGTGTAATATCCAACTGTAACTGCGGAAATAATTCTTCAAAACCTACGCGACGCACTTCAGCTCTAGATAATTCATTATCATCAATATTACTGGGTCGTAGTTGAGAGCCATAAAATAATCTGTCAATCGTGTACCAAGCTAATTTTGAACGCTCTGCACCAGATCGTAACCGATCGCTCAAACCTACAGGAATTTGAGCATCTGTAAAATTTAATTCATTACCCGAAGGATACTGTGGAACACTGGCTAAAAACCATTGACGCGGCGAACTAATATCAAGAGGTATTTGAAATCCTTCAAAATCATCTACATACGATGCAGCTTCACCATTGAGGTTAATGCCTTTAGGGGAACCAGGTAGTAAATAGGCTGCTTCAGCACGAACCGAAAAGTTAGACTCAACGTCGGTATCTATATTAGGCAATTTATTGACCCACTTTGTAAAAGAGGGAACTTCTGTTTGATAGTTGAGGTTAAAGCCAACAATGGTATTATTTACAGGTTCAGCACCAAATTGAGGTTTTTGAGTAAACGGGCGTTCGTTTAAATTTACTAACGTACCTCCAATCGCAAAATCTTCAGAAAAGATATGTTGTACATCAACCCCCATGAATCTTCTGTTCTGTTGATTAAAGCCGTTGTTATTCTCTACAGAAATATTTATGGGTGCATTAGATGCAATAAGATTTGGGTTTATTACTTCAACACTACCGCCATTGACTACATAATCGATACCTTCGGTAAGTTCGCGACCTCCAGAGGTCACTCTTACTGATTCTTGAGCCAGATTAAATCCAACAGGAATTCCACCGCGAGATTCTGACTTAAAATACCCACGTATAAAATATTTATCCTTGTTTTGAAATTCATTCTGTGCTTGTGCTTGTGTTTTGGTGTATAATTCGTCAAACACAAAAATTTCATCAGCTGAATTTGTAAGAATGTCGCCTAATTCACCAGAATCTAATACATCTACAGGTGCAGGCGAGCTTTTCCCGCCGAAAGGCTCTACCGATGGAAATATAATATACCCATCTTGTGAATTAATCGTAACGCCTTCAATAAAGTCAAAATAACCATCTCCCTCTTCAATTTTGGTATTGGTACCATCTAATAAATCGAGATGCAAAAGATTTAATAATGGTATTTCACTTACGGCTTTTCCGTTAGCCACCGAAATAGCATTTTGCAAGAAGTTTATAGGGACACCTGTTTTATCATCTCTATAGAGTACTTCTAATCTAAAACCATCTTGCTGCAATTGATAAGCGCCAGGCAGCACATATATATTTTTCATCATTAAATCCCATAATGATGATCCTGGGTCTAATAATTCGCTACGCAATAATTTAACTACTAAGTTATTAGGGGCTATTATGCCATCGCCACTCAATTCACCAACCCTAAATACATTCGTATTAGTTTCAGGGTTAACAGCACTGTTGTCTGTGTACTCATACGCGACAGCTAGAATATCACTATCAGCTAAGGCTTTATTTAAGGTAATATACCCTAATTGCGGATTTAAAGTAAAATCTACATCTAAAGTTAGTTTTCTAGCATTTTCAAGTACTGAAAATCCAGACCCCTGGACTATGTTATAACTTACTACAGCATCTTCAACCCTCGCAATGTCACGTATGAGACCATTAGCATCTTGTTGCGTTAAACTAAACAAGGTATTGGCGCCATTTCTTGGTCCTGGTCCGTTGAAAGAATTTATGTTAGCACCATCAGTATATTTGTCATCATCAGTTTCACCTAGATCAGCTAATGCTACGATGTTTCGAACATTTTCAGTGGTATTGTTTCTATTGGTAATCCATACTTCGACTCTGGTAATATATTTTGAGCTTTTAATAAGTGGTAAGTCTTCTAGCGAAGCATTATAGTCATCTCTAAATTGCTGTGATAGAAAAAAGTGTCTATTCTGATCATAATCACTAGCACGAAGATCAAACTCATTAATAGTTGCACCACCTTGTGCAGCAACAGAACGGGTTTGCGAACGTTGTTGTGAGAACACTCCTGTTACCGTGGTTCTGCCAAATTGCAATTGTGTTTTTACGCCAAAAAGATTTTGAGCACCAGAAATTAAAGAACTCTGCACGGGCATGTTGACATTACCCACTTCAATTTTGCGAATAATATCATCTTCAGTCGGTGTGTATTCTAATTTTATTTGATTTTGAAAGTTGAAAGTTGACTGCGTATCAAAAGCAGCATTTACACGTAAACGACTGCCTATTTTTGCGTTTAAACTCGCACTTATTTCTTGATCAAAATCAAATGTTGTATTAGCTCGATTACGCTCTGAAAGCTGTGGATTTTCTACTTTTTGATATAATACACCCATTCGCACCAATACAGATCCTTGGGGATTTACTTCTATTTCATTTCCACCAAAAATATTTTCAAAAAATTCAGAACGCACATAGTATTTGGGTAATAAATTCTTCTGTGCTTGTTCTTTATTTTTCTTTGAGCTAAAAGCGGTAGATTTTTCTTTAAAATATTCGAGCATATCCTTTTGAAGGCGGTATTTTTTATACTCTTCTTGTGTCATATAAAAAGGATGCTCAATATAATAATCACCTATTTTTTCTAGAAATACATAATGCCCTCGGTCAGGGTCATAGATGATTTCCATATTTTTAAACTTATCTAAAAATAAACTACCCTTTTGCGAAGCCTTAAATGGATATTTTAATGTGTTAGATGGCGTAGTTGGTTTTATGATAGTATCTGCTTTTTTAGCAGTGATAGAATCTTTTTCTGATTTATTAGACGTGGTTTGTGCGTAAACCACTGAAGTTAAAAGCAGTAATACAAAAGCGAAAAGAGAATTATATGTATTGAAAGAATTGATTTTCAATTAATTACAAGTTTTTAAGTGCTTGTTTAATAATGTCTTCAAGGTTGATATTAGGAGAATCTTGAATAATTTTTTGAACTGTTTTGCCAACTTGTTTACGAGAAAATCCAAGTACTTCTAGTGCAGATAACGCTTCATCTTTAAGGGTATTGTTATTGTTAACAACTTCTTCAGATATTTCATACGTAGCTAAAATTTTATCGCGCAAATCAACAATAACGCGTTGCGCTGTTTTCGCTCCGATACCTTTTACAGATTGTATTAGCGCAACATCTTCAGAAGCTATTGCTTCTTGAATCTGTTTAGAGGTCATAGATGATAACATTGTTCTCGCAATACTTGGGCCTACACCAGATACAGATATTAATAATTTAAATACTTCACGTTCGGTTTTATCTGCAAAGCCAAAAAGTGTATGTGCGTCTTCTCTAATCGATAGATGTGTATATAATACAACAGCTTCGCTATCGGGTATAGTAGAAAAGGTATTTAAAGAAATATGTAAAAAGTAACCAACTCCGTTACATTCTATAATGGCATACGTAGGATTTTTCTCTACTAGTTTTCCCCTCAAATGAGTTATCATTCATCAAAAATTTGAGTGCCAAAGCTACATGTTTGTTTTAATAGATACAATGTATATTTAGCTGTTTAAAAAGTAGTTTTATGCCATATAGTAAAATAGAGTTATTATAATTAGGTTACAAATAAAACAAAATTTAATTAATTTTCGCTTTTTCTTGAGCATCAATCACAGCAACAGCCGTCATATTTACCATTTCATCAACACTGGCACCCAATTGTAATATATGTGCTGGCTTTTTCATGCCTAGCATTATGGGTCCAATAGACTCCGCTTCATATAGCTCTTTCATAAGCTTATAGGTGATATTTGCTGAATCTAAATTTGGAAAAATTAACACGTTTGCTTTTTTATCTACTAGTTTCGAAAATGGAAATTCTTTTTTTAATAACTCAGGGTTCAAGGCAAAATCAGCTTGAATTTCTCCATCGATAACTACATTAGGATATTTGTCATGTATTTGTTTGATAGCATTAGATATCTTTTGTGCATTCTTGGTATCTGAAGCTCCAAAATTTGAGAAAGACAACATGGCTATATTAGGTTTAATACCAAATAGCTTTGCTAAAGAGGCTGTAAGTTGCGAAATTTTTGCTAGTTGTTCTGAAGTTGGATCGATATTTATAGTGGTGTCGGCCAAAAAAATAGGACCTCGTTTTGTAAGCATTAAATTAGAGGCAGCAATTCTGGTCACGCCAGGAGCCGTACCCACTAATTCTAACATTGGCTTTACTACGGTAGCATAATTACGTGTATAACCCGTAATAAGTGCATCAGCCTCACCTTCATTCACCATCATAGCTGCAAAATAATTACGTTGACGCATCCATTTTTGAGCATCTAATAACTTAATACCTTTGCGTTGTCGTGTATTCCAATAAATTTGTGCAAAATGATCTCTTCTGGTCTTTTCTTCTCTACTTTTCGGATCTATGATTTCTACATCAGCATCAAATCCTAATTCTTCTTTAAGTTCTAAAATGGTTTCTTTATCACCTAAAAGAATAGGAATACCTATACCTTCGTCATTTACAATTTGGGCAGCTTTTAATACATCTAGGTGATCTGCTTCAGCGAAAACAACACGTTTTGGATCTGCTTTTGCACGATTGTGTATTAATCTAATTACTTTATTACCTGTACCGAGACGCTCCATTAATTCATCACGATACGCTTCCCAATCTTTTATGGGTTCGGTTGCGACACCAGAATCTATGGCTGCTTTCGCTATTGCAGGAGGAATTTCATAAATTAATCTTGGGTCAAATGGCTTAGGAATTATATAATTTCTACCGTAACTTAAATTCACTTCATCATATACGATATTTACTTGCTCTGGTACTGGGTGTTTTGCTAAATCTGCCAAGGCATGTACAGCAGCCATTTTCATTTCTTCATTAATTGCTGTAGCCCGTACATCTAGCGCGCCTCTAAATATGAAAGGAAACCCGAGAACATTATTCACTTGATTAGGGTGATCTGAACGACCCGTTGCCATAATGATATCTTTTCTAGTTTTAATGGCTATATCATAAGGAATTTCAGGATCTGGATTCGCCATCGCAAATACGATAGGATTCTTTGCCATAGAGTTAATCATTTCGGGCGATACAATATTACCTTGCGACAAACCAATAAATACATCAGCATCTTTCATTGCCTCATCTAAGGTGTCTATTTTTCTATGGGTTGCAAATTCAGCTTTAGAAGGTGTTAAATTGCTTCTATCTTTTCTAATTACACCTTTACTATCGAGCATTACTATATTTTTAGGATTTGCTCCTAACTTAATGTAAAGTTTTGTACAAGAAACAGCGGCGGCACCAGCACCGCTTACAACGATTCGCACTTTCGAAATGTCTTTTTCGGCTATTTCACAAGCATTTTTTAAAGCCGCGGCAGAGATAATGGCTGTACCATGCTGGTCGTCGTGCATCACAGGAATATCTAATTCTTCCTTAAGACGGCACTCTATTTCAAAAGCTTCAGGTGCTTTAATGTCTTCTAAATTAATACCCCCAAAGGTTGGTGCAATATTTTTTACAGTTTCTACAAAAGTATCTACGTCTGTTGTGTCAACCTCAATATCAAATACATCTATATCGGCAAATATTTTAAAAAGCAACCCTTTTCCTTCCATTACAGGTTTAGATGCCTCGGGACCTATATTACCTAGACCTAGAACAGCTGTGCCATTAGAGATTACAGCAACCAAATTACCCTTAGTGGTGTATTTGTAAACATCACTTTTATTTTTGGCAATTTCTAGACAAGGTTCAGCTACACCAGGTGAATAAGCTAAAGAGAGATCCCTTTGCGTAGCATGTTTTTTTGTAGGTATAACCTGAATTTTACCAGGCTTAGGTTGCGCATGGTAATTTAAAGCTGCTTTTTTCTGTCTATTATTGCTCATAGAAAGTTGTCTAAATTATAAATACAAAGGTAAAAAGTTGGTGGACTAATCTTTTAAAAATTGAATGTTTCTTTTGAGTCCTGAAAATTTAGTGCGTTTTACGGCAGATTTTTTAAAGATTTTTTTGAATACATCTTCCGTAATTTCTTCCCAATCTTTTTGAGTCATTGATAGTAATTCAGGATGTGGATTAAACAATGGTTCTTGATGTGATTTCGAAAATCGATTCCATGGACATATATCTTGACACACGTCGCAGCCAAACATCCAATTATCAAATTGACCTTTCATAGATGTTGGTAATTCATTTTTTAATTCAATGGTAAAATAGGATATACATTTACTACCATCAACTACATAAGGCTCTACAATAGCTTCTGTTGGGCAAGCATCTATACAAGCCGTGCAGGTGCCACAATGATCGGTAACTGGAGTGTCATATTCTAAATCTAAATCGACAATTAATTCAGCTATAAAATAAAAAGAACCGACTTGTTGGGTTAATAGATTGCTATGTTTTCCGATCCAACCCAAACCCGATTTTGCTGCCCAGGCTTTATCTAAAACAGGAGCAGAATCTACAAAGGCACGACCATGAACTTCGCCTATCTCTTCTTGAATAAAATTCAATAATGCTTTGAGTTTGTCTTTTATGACGAAATGATAATCAGCGCCATAGGCATATTTTGATAGCTTATAGCTACCAGCTTTTTGCTCTTGTTTAGGATAATAATTCAACAACAAAGAAATGACAGATTTAGAATCTTCGACTAATTTTATAGGATTAAGTCGTTTATCAAAATGATTCTCCATATACTGCATTTCACCATGCATATGTTGGTTGAGCCATTTTTCTAATCGAGGTGCTTCTTCTTCTAAAAACCCAGCTTTGCTAATACCGCAAGACAAAAATCCGAGGCGTTTGGCTTCGGATTTTATAAGTTGGGTGTTTTTATGTTTAAAACTCAAAATAATCCTCCTTGCTTTCCTGTTTTAATACGCCCTAAATGTTTATAAGCAGATTCAGTTGCCTCGCGACCGCGAGGAGTTCGCATAATAAAACCTTCCTGAATTAAAAAAGGTTCATATACCTCTTCTATGGTTTCGGCATTTTCTCCCACAGCAGTGGCAAGTGTAGAAAGACCAACAGGTCCCCCTTTAAATTTATCGATAATGGTGAGTAATATTTTATTATCCATTTCATCTAAACCATGCGCATCTACATTCAAGGCCTTCAAAGCGTATTTAGCAATTTGAATATTGATGGTTCCATCACCTTTTATTTGGGCAAAGTCACGCACACGACGCAATAACGCATTCGCTATTCTAGGGGTTCCACGACTACGACCAGCAATTTCGATGGCTGCTTCCATAGAAATAGGCACATGTAAAATTTTAGCGCTACGTTGCACAATGGTGGTTAATAGATCAGTTTTATAATAATTAAGCCGACTGCTAATACCAAAGCGAGCACGCATAGGCGCAGTTAATAAACCAGAACGCGTTGTAGCTCCTACCAATGTAAAAGGTTCTAGATTTAGCTGTACTGTTCTAGCATTAGGCCCTGATTCGATCATGATGTCTATCTTATAATCTTCCATAGCAGAATATAGATATTCCTCCACAATAGGACTCAAGCGATGAATCTCATCAATAAATAGTACATCACGTTCGTTAAGATTCGTTAATAATCCTGCAAGATCGCCAGGTTTATCTAATACAGGGCCAGAGGTAACCTTAATATTTGCATTTAATTCATTGCTAAGTATATGGGCTAAGGTAGTTTTGCCCAGTCCAGGAGGGCCATGAAATAAAGTGTGATCGAGTGCCTCGTCACGTTGATTCGCTGCCTCTACAAATATCTTTAGATTCTCAATAACCTGATCTTGACCCGTAAAATCATCGAAGGCTAGTGGACGTAATTTTTTTTCTATATCTATTTCTTCGTGTGAAAGATGTTCACCCGAAGCATCTAAATGCTCATTCATAAAAACAAAGATATATTAAAAAGAAAAGCATTCTCAATTAAGAAGATGCTTTCTAAAATATTTGTATTGGGATATTTAAATCTTCACTTTGGCCGGAATAGGTATAGCACTAGGAAAGGCTTCTTTAATTTCTACCAAGGCTCTGTCTGCTTCTAATCGAGTTTTGTAATTACCAACAATTACTTTCCAATAAGGCGTGTCAAAATCTAAACTGGCTCTGGTTTCGGTAAAAACACTCTCAAATTTCGTTTTTACATCGATAGCACCCTGCTCAGAACCATAAAATAATTGAACTTTATAGCCTTTAATATATTTCTTAGTGCGATTGTAGTGTCTTTTTTTAGCAATTAACCTCTTAATACCTTCGCTTACTTCAACTTTAACAGTTCCTTCAGGTAATTTCGTAGAATCTTGCGCTGTGATTTGAGTTGAAAAAGCCAAACATAAAATGGCTATAATTGGTATATATATAAATGGTAACCTTCTCATTTTGAATTGATATTTGTGCAAAAATAAAATATTGTTTTTTGTTGTCGTTAAAAAAAGCTTATTTAGAATTATTATAAATTACATTTAACATTATTTTTAGATTTTGAATACTACTTTTAAATAGTATTTTTGTGCAATCTTTTTTACAGGGTGTATTGTGTTTAGATGATACATTGTCTGTTATAAAGAAAAAACTATACCAAAATAGACAGAAATATACTTTACAATATGAAAAGTGTCGAAAAACACAATCAAACCTTAAGATTATTCATTTCAAGTCTTTCGCTTTTTTTTCTTTTTTCTTTTCAGCTATACGCGCAAGAAATTGACTCATTAACAGTGGTTAAGGGTAAGAAAATATTTAATGCTAATTGTGCTTCATGTCATAAATTAGAAGGTGTTTTAATAGGGCCAGCTCTAGGTGATGTAACCGAAAGACGTACAGATGAATGGTTAAAGTTATGGATAAAAGATAACGCCGCTTTAAGAGCCAGTGGAGACGCTGATGCAATCGCAATTTTTAATGAATACAATGGTTCAGTAATGACTGCGTTTCCTCAGTTATCTGATGAAGATATAGATGCGATACTTTTATATACTAAGAATGCAGATATGTTAAAACCTGCATCAGTAGGTGGAGGAGGTGATGAGGAAGTGAAAGAAGAACCTTCTACGGCTTGGATGACGTATGTGGTTTTAGCTGTCTTATTGCTGTTAGCTTTGTGGGTGTATTTTAAAAGTAATAATGAATTTTTAAAATTAGTAACTACGATTGCGTTGCTGTTAACTACTGGTTATTTTGGGTATTATGCATTAATGAGTATAGGTGTAGATCAAGGGTATGAGCCGATACAACCCATTGCATTTTCACATAAAATACATGCTGGAGATAATAAAATAGATTGTCAATATTGCCATTCTTCAGCAAAACACAGTAAAACTTCAGGTATTCCCTCAGTAAATGTTTGTATGAACTGTCATAAATCAATTCAAGAGGTGGCAGAAGATACGAAGGTAGTTGTTGATGGTGTTACTTTAGGAAAAGCAGAACTAGATAAAGAGATCGAGAAAATATACGATGCAATTGGTTTTGATAAAGAAAAGCTTGCGTACATAGAAGGTTATGAGCAAAAGCCTATTAAATGGACACGAGTTCATAATTTGCCAGATTTCGCTTATTTTAATCATTCACAGCACGTTACAGTTGGTAATTTACAGTGTCAGCAATGTCATGGTCCTGTAGAAGAGATGGATGAGATGTATCAATTCTCTCCGTTAACGATGGGTTGGTGTATTGAATGTCATAAAGATACAGAAGTAGATTTAAAAGGGAATGAGTACTATGCTAAAATTCATGAAGAATTATCTAAAAAGTATGGTATAGAGAAAGTGACAGTAGCGCAGATGGGTGGTAAAGAGTGTGGTAAATGCCACTACTAAAATCAAATTAAAAATTAGACATTAGTCAATATAAATAGTCAATTTAATATGGCATCAAACAAGAGATACTGGAAAAGTGTTGAAGAGCTTAAAGAAGATAGCTCGATTGTTGAAAAGCTAAGGCAAAATGAATTTGTTGAAGATATTCCTACAGATCAATTTCTTGGTGATAAAGAAAGCTTAGAAAATTCTGATACAACTCGTAGAGATTTTCTAAAGTATGTTGGTTTTACTACGGCAGCAGCTTCATTGGCTGCTTGTGAAGGGCCAGTTATAAAATCAATACCTTATGTGGTGAAACCTAATGATGTAGTGCCAGGTGTGCCAGATTATTATGCTTCATCTATTGCAAATGGTACTGATTTTGCGAATGTACTAGTGAAAGTTCGTGAAGGTCGCCCTATTAAAATTGAGCCAAATAAATTAGCAAAAACGAATGGTGATACGAATGCTAGAGTACAAGCATCTGTATTGAATTTATACGATAATAATCGCCTTAAAGGGCCTAAAGTTGGTGGTGAAGATTTAGATTGGGCAACTTTAGATAGTGCTGTAGCTGGTGAATTAGCAAAATTAAAAGGAAGCGATAAAAAGATTGTTTTCCTCACGGGAACATTAGCAAGTCCTTCTACAGAGAATATTATTAAAGATTTTACAGCCTTATATCCTAATACAGAGCATGTAACTTATGATGCGATTTCAGAATCTGCAGCTTTAGATGCTTATGAGGCGATGTATGGAGAAAGAGCCTTACCTGATTATGATTTTAGCAAAGCGGCTGTTATTGTTTCTGTTGGAGCAGATTTCTTAGGTGATTGGCAAGGCGGTGGGTTTGAAGTTGGCTATGCGAAAGGGCGCGTTCCTAAAAAAGGAAAAATGTCACGTCATATTCAATTCGAGTCTAATATGACGTTAACAGGAGCAAATGCTGATAAACGCTATATGGTAAAGCCATCGCAGCAAGCGAAAGTTTTATATGACTTATACAATGCACTAGTAAATGGAGCTACACCTTCAGATGAAAATGTAGTAAAAGCAGCGTCGCAGTTAAAACAAGCAGGTAGTAAAGCTGTTGTTGTAACGGGCTCGAATGATAAAAATGCACAGCTAGTAGCTTTAGCATTAAACAAAGCGATTGCTAGTAAAGCTATTGATACAACAGCTCCTAGATATATAAGAAATGGTAGTGATAGCAAATTAGCTCAGTTACTAGCTGACATGAAAGCTGGTAAAGTAGGAGCATTATTTACGTATAATACCGATCCTGCTTATACGTTAGCAAATGCAGCAGATTTCGCTGAAGCAGTTAAGAATGTAGGATTGTCTGTAGCTTTTGCATCAAGCGATAATGCAACTGCTAAAGCTGCGCAATATGTAGCAGCTACACCGCATTATTTAGAAGCTTGGGGTGATGTGCAAACAAAAAAAGGCCATTTTGGGTTAACACAACCAACTATTAGACCGCTATTTAAAACAAGACAGTTTCAAGACAGCCTATTAAAATGGATTGGAGCTGGTAAATCATACCATGATTATTTAAAAGCATATTGGAATTCTTCAATTCTAGGAGGAACCTCTTGGAATAAAGCATTACATGATGGTGTATTTACTGCAAATTCATCTTCTGTGGTTCCAGAAAATGTTGAAAGTATGGAAGCTGATAATACTCCTGTAGTTAATATTGCTGCTGCACTTTCCGCTTTAGCAAATGTACAGACTGCTGATTTAGAATTAAACTTATACACCAAAACAAGTCTAGGTGACGGTAAAATGGCAAATAATCCTTGGTTACAAGAATTGCCAGATCCGATTACAAGAACTTCTTGGGATAATTATGTTACCATGTCTGCTGCTGATGCCAAGGCGAATGGTATTGAAAACTGGACGGTTTCTAATGGAGCATTAGATGGTAATCTAGTAAATGTTACTGTAAATGGTGTAACTATAGAGAATGTTCCCGTATATATTCAGCCTGGTCAGGCGCCTGGATCGATTGGTTTGGCATTGGGATATGGTAGAGTTGATGGTGTAAGCGAGAATATGAAAGTGGGTGTAAATGCATATCCATTATATCAGAATTTTTCTACTACGCAGCCTGTAACGATTGAGAAAGTAGCAGGTCGTCATGAGTTCGCTTGTATTCAGTTACAGCATACCTTAATGGGTAGAGACGAGATTATTAGAGAGACTACGCTAGATGATTATAAAAACAAGCCTAAGCACGATTGGAATCCTGCACCGCATGTTCAATTAGAACATCAATCTGTTGGTTTAGAGAAGGTAGATTTATGGGATAAATTCGATGATTCTATCGGTCCTAAATTCAATTTATCAATCGACCTTGCATCATGTACAGGTTGTGCCGCCTGTGTAGTGGCATGTCATGCCGAGAATAATGTACCTGTTGTTGGTAAAGAAGAAGTTAGAAAAAGTAGAGATATGCATTGGTTGCGTATCGATAGATATTATTCTTCTGAAATGACAAAGGAGCGTGGTAAAGAAGAAGGTATTTTTGGTTCAGGAGAATTTTTCGAAGCACAAACAGTTCCTTCAGAAAATCCGGAGGTAACATTCCAGCCAGTAATGTGTCAGCATTGTAACCATGCACCTTGTGAAACAGTATGTCCAGTAGCGGCAACATCACATGGGCGTCAAGGTCAAAACCAGATGGCATATAATAGATGTATTGGTACGCGTTACTGTGCGAATAACTGTCCTTATAAAGTACGTAGATTTAACTGGTTTAAGTATTTCGATAACAACGAGTTTGATTATAATATGAATAGTGATTTAGGAAGAATGGTCTTAAATCCTGATGTTGTAGTACGTTCTCGTGGTGTCATGGAAAAATGTTCTATGTGTATTCAAATGACACAGGCAACCATCTTAAAAGCAAAACGTGAAGGAAGACCAGTTGAGAAAGATGAGTTCGAAGTAGCTTGTGCGAATGCATGTAGTACAGGAGCTTTACAGTTTGGAGATATTAATAATGAAGAAAGTAAGGTATCACACCTAAAAAAGGATGAAAGAACATTTCATCTCTTAGATTTTGTAGGTACACAACCAAATGTATTCTATCAATTAGATGTTAGAAATACAAGCGAAGAAATAACATTATAATAATTAAGAATTAGATATAATTATGGGTCATTACGAAGCGCCTATTAGAGAAGCCATCATTACAGGAGATAAGAGTTATCACGATATCACTGTAGATGTTGCGAAGCCTATAGAAGGTAAAGCAAATAAATCATGGTGGATAGCTTTTATCATTGCGTTGGTATGTATGTTATGGGGCTTTGGTGCCATAGCTTATACCATCGGAACTGGTATTGGTGTATGGGGTTTAAATAATAGAATTAACTGGGCTTGGGATATTACCAACTTCGTTTGGTGGGTAGGTATCGGTCATGCCGGAACACTAATCTCAGCAGTACTCTTATTATTCCGTCAAAAGTGGAGAATGGGTATTAACCGTTCTGCAGAAGCAATGACCATCTTTGCGGTAGTACAAGCGGGTATGTTTCCTTTAATTCACATGGGACGTATCTGGAATGGATTCTATACATTACCAATCCCGAATCAATTAGGATCACTATGGGTTAACTTCAACTCACCATTATTATGGGATGTATTTGCAATTTCAACGTATTTAACAGTGTCGTTGGTATTCTGGTGGACTGGGTTATTGCCTGATTTTGCCATGATTCGCGATCGAGCAACAAAACCTTTTCAAAAGAAAATATACAGCTTGGTAAGTTTTGGATGGAGTGGTAAGGCAAAAGATTGGCAACGCTTTGAAGAAGTGTCTTTAGTATTAGCTGGTTTAGCAACACCTTTAGTACTTTCTGTACATACAATTGTATCCTTTGACTTCGCAACTTCGGTGATCCCTGGATGGCATAGTACAGTATATCCACCTTATTTCGTTGCAGGTGCGGTATTCTCAGGATTTGCCATGGTACAAACACTACTATTGATAATGCGTAAAGTATGTAATCTTGAAGATTATATTACCAGAGTACATGTAGAGAATATGAACAAAGTAATTTTAGTAACTGGAGGTATCGTAACGGTGGCTTATTTATCTGAATTCTTTGTGGGATGGTACACAGGTAGTAGTTATGAAGATTTTGTGTATTTATCGGTGGGTGCGGCTACTGGTCCGTACAGGTGGGCATTCTGGTCGTTAATAATCTGTAACTCAGTAATTCCACAATTATTCTGGTTTAAAAAGATAAGAACAAGTTATATCTGGACATTCATCATCTCAATCTTTATCAATATTGGTATGTGGTTTGAGCGTTTTGATATTATTGTTATCAATTTGAGTAGAGGGCACTTGCCATCTTCTTGGACACAGTTCTCACCAACATTTGTTGATATTGGTATTTTTATTGGTACCTTAGGTTTCTTCTTTGTACTATTCTTATTGTATGCAAGAACGTTCCCAGTGATTGCTCAGGCAGAGGTGAAATCGATACTAAAATCTACAGGTGATAATTACAAAAGAGTAATGGAAAACCATGGTGCTGTCACATTTGCAAATCCAAATAATGCTCCTACTACAAGTGCGCATCATACAAAACTTAAGTTAGATGATGCAATAGGTACAGGTGCCGCAACTACTATGAAGGATGATTTAGAAAATACATTTGAAGATCTTTCTGAAACTGACGATAGTACTAGTTTTTCTGGAGAAGATCTTGCTTCTAAAACTAATGACTTATTGAGTTCTTTAGGTAGTTTTGATCCTACGACTCAAGCGGCAGATGATCTTAAAAAAATAAAAGGTGTTGGACCAAAGATGGAGGAGACATTAAACCAGATTGGTATCTATACGTTCGATCAGGTAAGTAAAATGACTAAAAAAGAATATGACTTGCTAGATAGCATTACGGGCTCTTTCCCTGGTAGGGCAGAACGTGATGATTGGGCGGGTCAAGCTAAAAATCTTAAATCATAATTATGAGTTCAAAAGTAATTCACGCTTTATATGACGATGATGAAGTGCTAATGAAAGCCGTAAAGGATGTTCGTGCAGCTCATCACCATATTGAAGAAGTATATACACCTTTTCCTGTACATGGTTTAGACAAAGCAATGGGCTTAGAAGGAACACGAATGGGTATTACTGCATTTATGTTTGGTCTAACAGGGTTAGCATTTGCCACTTGGTTCTTAAACTTTATTATGATTCAAGATTGGCCGATGAACATAGGTGGTAAACCAAGTTTTGCATACTATATGAACATGCCTGCTTTTGTACCAGTTTTATTTGAAATGACTGTATTTTTTGCTGCACACTTAATGGTAATTACATTTTACATGCGAAGCAAAATTTGGCCATTTAGAAAAGCAGAAAATCCAGATCCTAGAACTACAGATGATAAATTCTTAATGGAAATAGCTGTAGATGGTAATGAAGAGCAATTGACTTCTTTATTAAAAAATTCTGGAGCAATAGAAATTAACGTAAAAGAAAAGCACTAAAATTATATGAAGAGCTTTATAAAAATAGCAGCTGTATTTGTAGTAATATTATTATTGGCTTCTTGTCATAATAAAAGAGAGAGACAAGTACAATACATGGCAGATGTAGATATGTACACGCCTGTTCCTTATGAGACTTATTCAGCCGATGCAGTATTTAAAGACAGTACTTCAGCACAGTTACCAGTAGCAGGTACTATTTCTAGAGGAACTATGTTACCGTTCGAATATGGTAATTCTGAAGCAGAATATCAAAGAGCAAAAGATTCTTTATTTTCTCCAATAAAAGCAACGGAAGCTAATTTGGCGAATGGTAAAAAGATGTATGATATCTATTGTGCTACTTGTCATGGTACAAAAGGAGATGGTCAAGGACCTTTAGTGCAAAATGAAAAGTTTTTAGGAATCCCTAATTATAAAGATAGAGAAATCACGCAAGGTAGTATCTACTATGTTATTATGCATGGTAGAAATCTTATGGGTTCACATGCCTCTCAGTTAACAGATACTGAACGCTGGCAAGTGACGCTGTATGTAGAGAAACTACGAAACGATATGTTAAAAAAGTAAATAACGGTTACCCGAATATTATAGATATGTATACATTTTCAAGTAAATTAAAAACCTTAGCCTTAGCCTTTATGGTGATTGGTTTAATAGGTATTGTTTACGGGTTTTTAAGTACTCCAACAACTACTGAAGAGGTAAAAGAAATGCTTCACAAAGATGATAGTCATGGTGGAGGTCATGCTTCTGCGGAAGATCATGCTAAAACAAAAAATATCAGTGAGCAACTTGCGGTTGTGCATAAAGAGGATGCTGTTTCTACAAGCAAACATACCGAGGTAGTTCAAGATTCAACACATACGGAAGGGAATCATGCTGAGGAATCTCATAATGCCGAGGAAAAGCAAGATGACACACATGGAGATGCTCATGGAGTTCAGGAAGGTCATAAAGAAGAAACACATGTTGTTACCACCGATAGTCACGGAGATGGGCATGGAGAAGTTGACGAACAAGCACATTTAGAGCATGAACTTACATTTGCTAAAAATAGACCATGGACAGCCCTATATACTGCAATGTTATTTTTCTTATTGGTGAGTGTATGTGCATTTGTATATTACTGCATACAAAGAGCGGCTACAGCAGGATGGTCTCCATTAATTTTTAGAGTAATGGAAGGGATTTCAGCTTATATTTTACCAGGATCTATTATAGTATTGATATTTTTAATTTGGTCATCAGTAGGTCATGGTAATCATATGTTTGCTTGGATGTACACCAGTATAGATCCTACAGCAGAGAACTATGATTATGCAATGGAAGTAAAAGATTGGTGGTTAAACATACCAGGCTGGTTGATAAGATCAGTTATTTATGTGTTAATTTGGATTGGCTTTAGACATTTTATTGTTAAAAACTCAAGAGCACAAGACACGGCTTCAGATTTGAAGCATTACAAGAGAAATTTCACACTATCTGTAGTGTTTTTAGTGGTTTTCTTAACAACAGAATTATTTATGGCGTTCGACTGGTTAATGTCTATCGACCATCACTGGTTTAGTCAATTATATCCTTTTTATGTATTTGCAAGTATGTTTGTTTCAGCAATTACAGTGATTGCTTTTGTAACAATCTACTTAAAATCTAGAGGGTATTTACCAAAGGTAAATGATAGTCACATCCACGATTTAGCAAAGTATATGTTTGCCTTTAGTATTTTCTGGACGTATTTATTTTTTGCACAATTTATGTTACAGTGGTACGCAAATATTCCTGAAGAAACAACGTATTTCTACCCTCGTTTAGTAGGTACGTATCAACCATTATTTATAGGTATGATTGTTATGAACTTTGCGTTTCCAATATTGGTGTTAATGAATAGTGATTACAAGCGAGTTCCTTGGTTTTTGGTAATTGCAGGTTTAATAATACTAGCAGGTCATTATATTGATTTATTTGTAATGATTGCACCAGGTACCGTAGGTAGTAATTGGCACTTTGGAGTTCCTGAATTCGGAGCATTGTTCTTCTTTTTAGGTCTCTTTATTTATGTAGTGTTCAATGCCTTAACAAAGGCACCATTAGAGCCAAAAGGAAATCCGTTATTGAAAGAAAGTGAAATATTTCATTACTAAAAGAAAATTATCAATTTTAAGATGAAGGCATTATTTTATATATTAATATTTGTAGTAATTGCAGTTGCATGTTGGCAATTTGTGAAGCTTTTAGGACTAACTAAAGGTAATCAGGCAGCAACTCCAAGAGAAAATAATATTAACGGATGGTTAATGTTAGTCCTTATGGGTTTCTTATATGGATTGATGCTATACAGTATGTATGGAGGTAAAGATGTATTATTACCTCAATTATCAGCTTCTTCAGAAGGATATCATATTGATGTACTGTTTAAAATAACAATGACCCTAATTCTGGTTGTTCAGTTTATTTTACAATTTTTGATTTTCTTCTTTACTTGGAAATATAGAGGAGTTGAAGGTAGAAAAGCATTATTCTTTGCAGATAGTCATAAGTTAGAGTTATGGTGGACAGTTACCCCTGCTATTGTGTTAACGTTCTTAATTATTTATGGTTTATGGACGTGGAACCAAGTAATGGATTTTTCTGATGAAGACGATCCTTTAGTTATAGAACTTTATGCGCAGCAATTTAAATGGGATGCTCGTTATGCAGGAGAAGATAATGTTTTAGGAGCTGCTAATGTACGTTTTATAGAAGGTCTAAACATAATGGGTGTAGATATGTCTGATAAGAATGCCTCAGATGATATACCTGTGGTAGCAGACCCTACGTCTTTTGTAAAAGAATTACATCTACCAAAAGGAAGGAAAGTGATTTTTAAATTGCGTTCGCAAGATGTTTTGCATTCAGCTTATATGCCACATTTTAGAGCACAAATGAATTGTGTACCAGGTATGGTCACACAAATTGCTTACACGCCGTCTGTGACAACAGAAGAGATGCGTGAATATCCTGATACAAAGACAAAATTTGAAAAAATTAATGCTTTAAGAAAGACCGAAGGAAAAGACCCAGTAGAATTTGACTATTTATTACTATGTAATAAGATTTGTGGTGCATCACACTACAATATGCAATTAAAAATAGTAGTAGAAGAAGAAGAGGAATTTAATAAGTGGATTGCCACTCAAAAGACGTTAGCACAAACTTTAAACTAAAAGAAATAAAGAAATAGAGATATGTCAGATCATCATCATCATAAAGAAACTTTTGTAACGAAGTATATCTTTAGTCAAGATCATAAAATGATCGCAAAACAGTATTTAATTACTGGTATGATCATGGGTATCATAGGTATTTTTATGTCTATGTTATTTCGTTTACAATTAGCGTATCCAGAACAAAAATTTAGTATCATTGAAGCCTTTTTAGGTAAAGGTGGTGAGGGAGGTGTTATGACCCCAGATATGTATCTTGCTCTGGTAACTATACATGGTACCATCATGGTATTTTTTGTCTTAACAGCTGGGTTAAGTGGTACATTTAGTAACTTATTAATTCCTTTACAAATTGGTGCACGAGATATGGCATCAGGTTTTTTAAATATGTTATCATACTGGATGTTCTTTTTATCTAGTGTGATTATGGTTGCTTCTTTGTTTGTAGAAGCAGGACCAGCATCAGCAGGTTGGACCATTTATCCACCATTAAGTGCTTTACCTCAGGCAATGTCTGGTTCAGGTATGGGTATGACGTTATGGTTGGTATCTATGGCAATTTTTATTGCATCTTCTTTATTAGGATCTTTAAATTATATCGTAACGGTATTAAACCTGCGTACTAAAGGAATGAAGATGACAAGATTACCATTAACTATATGGGCATTCTTTATTACAGCAATTATTGGTGTTATTTCATTTCCAGTATTATTATCTGCTGCGTTACTTTTAATATTCGATAGAAGTTTTGGTACTTCGTTCTATTTATCAGATATTTTTATTTCGGGTGAAGTGTTGCATTATAAAGGAGGTTCCCCCGTATTATTTGAACACCTTTTCTGGTTCTTAGGGCATCCCGAAGTATATATTATCTTATTACCAGCGTTAGGATTAACATCTGAAGTGATTGCAACAAATTCACGAAAACCTATTTTTGGTTATCGAGCCATGATAGGTTCTATTATAGCGATTGCTTTCTTATCGACAATTGTATGGGGGCACCATATGTTCGTAACAGGTATGAATCCGTTTTTAGGATCGGTATTTACCTTTACAACATTATTGATTGCAATCCCATCTGCGGTAAAAGCATTTAACTATATCACCACACTCTGGAAAGGAAACTTACAGCTCAATCCCGCAATGATGTTTTCTATAGGTTTGGTCTCTACATTCATTTCTGGTGGTTTAACAGGATTAATTTTAGGTGATAGTGCCTTAGATATTAATGTACACGATACCATGTTTGTAGTAGCACACTTTCACCTGGTAATGGGGGTGTCTGCAATCTTTGGTATGTTTGCAGGAGTTTATCATTGGTTCCCTAAAATGTATGGAAGAATGATGAATAAAGATCTTGGGTATTTACATTTTTGGCTAACAGCAATCTCTGCATATGGGGTATTCTTCCCAATGCACTTTACAGGACTGGCAGGATTGCCAAGAAGATACTATAACAATACAGCATTCCCTATTTTTGATGATTTATTACATATTAATCAGGTAATTACAGTGTTTGCTATTATAGGAGGTCTTGCACAGCTTATCTTTTTAGGAAACTTCTTTATGAGTATTTATAGAGGACCAAAAGCTTCTCAAAACCCTTGGAATTCAAATACTTTAGAATGGACAGCACCTGTTGAACATATACATGGTAACTGGCCAGGAGAAATACCAGCTGTACATCGTTGGGCGTACGATTATAGTAAGACTGATGAGAATGGAGAATTGTGGGGCGGACAAGATTTCACACCACAAACAGTTCCTATTCGAGAAGGAGAAGAAGAATTTTAGCAATAAATATTATCATTTATATAGTAAAAACCTCAGACTTCTCTGAGGTTTTTTTATACAAAAAAGCACCCAAGAAGTTGGGTGCCGTGAATTAAGTCGCGGTTTTTATTTAAATCCCCTTCCCGCTACTTTGTCATAAAGTTACTAAAAAAGCCGAAATTTTATAGCTATATATTGTATTTTTAATTTTCATTAATATTTATACTTGTTTCAATGCTAAAAAAAATAGTATTTACAATTCTCGTACTATTAATTATCACACTTTTAAGTGGATTTCTATTTACAAATAGCTTGAGACCTACCTACCAAGGAAATTTAGAATTAAAAAATCTACAAGACCAAGTTGATGTATATTACGACGCGAATGGTGTGCCACATATCTATGCACAAAATGAGTTAGACGCAAGAAGAGCTTTAGGCTATGTACATGCGCAAGACAGGCTATGGCAAATGGAACTCGTTCGTAGGATCGCTGCTGGGAGACTTTCTGAACTATTTGGTGAAAAGTTAATACGGAATGATAAGTTTTTTTCGAGTTTGGGTATTGAAGAAGCCGCTGAAGAAACCATTAAAAATCTTGATACAAACAGCAAAGCATATAAAGAAGCAATCGCCTATTTAGACGGTATTAATCAGTTTATACAAGAAGGCCCAACGCCTATAGAATTCTATTTGGTAGGTTTAGAAAAAGAAGAATATACCTTAAAAGATATCTATAATGTCATTGGTTACATGGGTTTTAGTTTTGCCATTGCCCATAAAACAGAACCTGTATTAACTGAAGTCAAAGAAAAATTAGGTGCAGCTTATTTAGCTGAATTGGAAGTGTATATAGACAGTACTACTACATTAATTAAAAATGAAAAGAATGCGATTTTTGAAAGTCGCTTGGCAAAAGCGGTCAATACTATTTATGAAACACTACCAGTACCTCCTTTTATTGGAAGTAATAGTTGGGTAATTGGTCCAGAAAAAACGAAAAATGGGAAGGTGATTTTCGCTAATGACCCGCATATTGCTTTTTCACAACCAGCTGTTTGGTATCAGTCGCATATAGTAACGCCTACCTACGAACTCTATGGTTATAATTTAGCATTAACTCCATTTCCTTTACTGGGTCATAATAGAGACTACGCGTATGGACTAACTATGTTTGCCAATGATGATCTCGATTTTTATTTTGAAGAAAATAATCCCGAAAACGACAGTCAGTATATGACACCTAAAGGACCAAAAGAGTATCAAATTCTTAAAAAGAATATCAAAGTAAAAGATGGAGAAACGATTTCGTATGACTTACGAGTAAGTAATCATGGACCAATAGTGAATGATGTAATTGAACAGATACACGATGATAGGCTCATCGCTATGGATTGGGTTTACACTAATTTTGAAAATAAAATGCTCGATGTATCCTATCAAATGTCACATGCAAATTCTTTAACAGAATTTAAAGAGGCCGCGAAGATGATTCATGCACCAGGATTGAATGTTATGTATGGGGACGCTCAAAATAACATCGCTTGGTTTGCCTCTGGTAAACTTCATAAATTTAAAAATGAAGTAAATTCTAAATTGATCTTGAATGGAAATAGTGCAGATGATGAAAAAGAGTTGCTAGATTTTGAAGAAAATCCACAAGCAATCAATCCTTCTTGGCATTATGTCTATTCAGCAAACAATCAACCAGATTCTATTGCAGGAATTTTATATCCTGGGTATTATCAACCCGAAGATCGAGCCAAGCGTATAGTAAATTTACTGGAAGCTAAGCATGATTTTACTAAACAAGATGTTATGGTGATGATCAATGATGTAACCAGTGCTATGACACCTGTAATGGTAGAAAGAGCCTTTAAAGATATCAATGAAACAGATTTTTCAGAAAAAGAACAGAAAGTATTACAATTATTAAAAGCTTGGGATGGTAATTATAATTTACGAAACGTAGCACCTACCATTTATAATCGCTTTATCTATGAATGGTTAGAAAACACCTATTTAGACGAAATGGGAACTACTTTTTATACCTTTTTAAATACTTCGCAACAAAAGAAAGTGGCAGCCAATCAAATGGCGAGAGATACCTCTGTTTGGTGGGATGATATCACAACAAAAAACATAAAAGAAACGAAGCATGATATTATTTCTAAGTCACTAAAAGAAGCTGTCAACTTCTTAGAAAATCAGTTAGGAGATGATATGAATTCATGGACTTGGAATCGTGTGCATACCATAGAACATCCACATCCAATGGGGCAAGTAAAATTGTTACGCAGTTATTTTAATGTCGGACCATTTGAAATTAATGGAGGAAAAGAAGTGATTAATAATTTAAGTTTCAAATTAGATAGTACAGGGTATTATAAAGTAAATTCGGGACCATCAACACGCCGAGTAATTGACTTTTCAGATATTGAAAATAGTATGAGCATTTCTCCAACTGGACAATCAGGAAATCCTTTTAGTACTCATTATAAAGATCAAGCACAAAAATATGTAGATGGAGAATTTATACCCATGTTATTAAATAAAGAAACGATTCAAAAAAGCAAGCAAAAGCTGGTATTTAAACCAACAAATTAACAAGAGAAAAAATGAAGCTTAAAAATATATTATATATCCTATTGGTATGCTGTATTTCGGTGGTGCTTTCATGTCAAGAAAATAAGTCAGATCGTAAACTTGCTTTTCCTAAAACCGACATAACTAAAGCGGCAATTATTCCAAAACCATTACAGGTAGAAGCTACCCATTCGGGATTTCCTTTAGATTCCTTTACGGCAATTTACGCACAGCAAGATGTTAAAGAAGTAGCTTCATTTCTTAAAGAAAAAATACATAATAAAACGGGATTAAAACTTATTATCAATCCTGAAGTAACTAAAAATAGTGAGCCTAGCATTTATCTTGAAAAATCGAAAGAGAGTTCGTTAAACGCAAACGAATCATATGTATTAAAAATCTCACAAGATTCTGTGATTTTGCGTTCACAAACGGCTGAAGGTGCCTTTAGAGGTGTGCAAACCTTTAGACAATTAATTCCTAAAAAAGTAAATGATACCCTTACATCAAACCCAATTTGGGTGATCCCTACAGGGATAATAACAGACCAACCCACTTTTGAATATCGTGGTACGATGTTAGACGTAGCACGTCATTTTTTCACAGTAGCAGATATTAAAAGGTATATTAATCTCTTAGCCTATTATAAATACAATGTGTTGCATTTACATTTAAGTGATGATCAAGGTTGGCGTATTGAAATTAAATCATGGCCAAAGCTCACTGAAATTGGTGGACAAACTGCTGTAGGAGGGGGAAAAGGAGGTTTTTATACACAAGAAGAGTATAAAGATATTGTAGCCTATGCTACAAAACATCACATAACTATTGTACCCGAGATCGATATGCCAGAGCATACAAGTGCGGCTTCGGCATCCTACCCCATCCTAAATGGTAACGGTAAAAAAGCACAGATTTATACAGGAATGCGTGTTGGTTTTAGCACGTTTGATACTAGAAAGGATACAGTATATACATTTATTGATGACGTAGTTCGAGAGATATCTAAAATGACACCGGGTCCTTACTTTCATATTGGTGGTGACGAGAGCGAAGCAACTAAGAAAAATGATTATATCTATTTTGTGGAACGCGTAGAAAAGATTGTACAAAAATATGATAAACAACTTATAGGATGGGATGAAATAGGGCAAGCAAGTTTAAGTTCTAATAGTATATCTCAGTTTTGGCGTCATGCTGATTTTGTAAATAATTCGATTCAAAACAAAATGAAGATTATTATGTCTCCTGCAAAACATGCGTATTTAGATATGAAATATGATTCATTGTCAACATATGGTTTACGATGGGCAGGTTATATTCCTGTTAAAAAGGCCTATCAATGGCATCCTGAAGATTATAAAGGTATTGCTAGAGAACATATACTGGGAATTGAAGCACCTTTATGGTCAGAAACGATTACGAACATATCAGAATTAGAATATTTGGCTTTTCCAAGAGTTATAGGCTATGCTGAATTAGGGTGGACATCTAAAGAAAATCGTAATTGGGAAGATTATAAAAAACGTTTAGCAAAACATCAATCTTTTTTAGATCGTATGAAAGTTAATTATTATAAAACAGCTAAAATTGATTGGCAGGAGTAAGTGTAAAACTTGTAGTATATAGAAGCAAATTAATAGAAAAGTATTGTGAAAACTAAAATATTACAGATCGCGCTACTAATCTCAGTAATAGCATATAGTCAGAAATCAGAATTAACAATTTTTGAAAACCTGATGGATAAAACGTGGAAAGCTGATGGTAATTGGGGTGATGGAAGCAAGTTTAAACAAGAAATAACTATGAATTATTCTTTAGATAGCACACTGGTTATTGTAAACTCAATTGGTTTTATAGATAAAGAACAAACCAAGTTAGGACATAGAAATCATGGCATTCGTCAGTTTGATAAAGCGTCTCAAAAAATTAAATTTTGGGAGTTTGATGTTTTTGGAGGATTAACAGAAGGAGTTGTTTTTTATAAAGGGAAGAATATTGTATACCAATATAAATATGGTGATTCGCTTGTAACCGATATGTGGGAATATGTTGATGATAACACATATAACTTTAAAGTTGGTGACTATAAAGATGGTACATGGAAACAAGTATATTTAAGTACACAATTCAAAAGTTCTAAATAGTAAAGATTTTTTATATTTTAAATTGTAATTAGTACTCAATAGTTTATGGCAAACAAAATTGGTTTAAAAGAAGCAATGTCAATTGGTATTGGGGGCATGGTTGGTGGTGGTATTTTTGCTGTGTTGGGTTTGGCAGCAGCATTAGCAAAAGGAGGTACTCCAGTTTCTTTCTTAATCGCAGGTCTTATTGCATTAATTACTTCTTATAGTTATGTAAAACTTTCTTTAAAATACCCCGATAGAGGTGGAACCGTGAAGTTTATTAACCAAGGTTTTGGTGTCGGTGTATTTAGTGGAGGTATAAATAACTTATTATGGTTTAGTTATATTATTATGCTGGCCTTATATGCTTCAGCATTTGGTTCGTATGCTCCGAATTTGTTTCAAATAACAAGTAATAAGGTTGTCGATTCTCATATATATGCTACGGCCATAGTAATTTTAGGTACTGCGATTAATTATTATAGTATTGCTGTGGTTGGTAAAATAGAATCGTACGCGGTAATTATAAAGTTACTAATTTTACTAGGTTTTATTATAGTTGGTGTGTACGGATTATTTGGTAATCCACATTTAGAACAATTATCACCAGAATATTGGGAGTCTCCTTTTAAATTATTAACAGCTGGGATGGTAATTTTTGTGGCTTATGAAGGGTTTGAATTGATTGCCAACGCAGCTCCAGATATAGAGAATCCCGAAAAAAATATTCCTAGAGCGTATTATTGGTCGGTTGTTTTTGTGATTATCTTATACATTATTATTGCGATGGTTACAGTAGGATCCTTAGCATTTAGTGACATAGTTACAGCTCAAGATTATGTATTGGCTGAAGCCGCAAAACCTATGTTAGGTAAAGTTGGATTTACAATTATAACCATAGCAGCACTTATTTCAACTTTTTCAGCTATTAATGCGTCACTTTATGGTGGAAGTAAGGTGAATTACGAAATTGCTCAAGATGACGAATTACCTTGTGAATTCACTCGAAAGTTATGGAGTCAACCCATAGGATTATTTATTACTGCTGTTGCAACTATTGTTTTAGTAAATACTTTAAAGTTAGAAAGTATTTCAACTGCTGGTAGTGTTGGTTTCTTACTCATATTTGCTATCGTAAATTATACGGGTTATAAGTTATATAAAGATATAAATGGTAAAAGAAGTATTCCGCTTTTAGGATTTGTTTTATGTTTTATAGCTATAATCGCATTATTAGTTCAGCATTACTCGGTTAGTAAAAAAGATGTTTTCATAGCTTTAGGTATTATAGCTTTTAGTTTTTTAGTTGAGTATATTTATAAAAAAACAGAACATAAAAAGTGATATTCTACATGAATGATTTTAAAGATATAGACAAATTATTAGAAAAATGGCAAGATGCTACCTTCGATTATTTGCCTAAGATATTGTTGGCATTACTAATTCTAATTGCCTTTTATTTTATTGCAAAATTCTTAAAAAAACTAAGTCTTAAATTTTATGCTAGGCTGTTTAAAAGTAAAACAGAAGCAGTTAAAATTATTGCTACTATTGTTTATTCTTTCTTTTTACTATCTGGAGTTTTTTTAGCACTTGAAGTACTTGGTTTAGAAGGTGTATTAACGAAACTATTAGCGGGAGCTGGTATTGTTGGTATTGTAGCAGGTTTTGCCTTTAAAGATATCGCTTCTAACGGTTTTGCAGGGTTTTTACTAAACATACAACGTCCCTTCAAAGTAGGTGATTGGGTAGAAATAGATTCTGTTTTTGGGACAATTAAAGAGGTAGGATCAATTACAACTTCTATAAAAACCATTTCGGGGCAAGAAGTGTTTGTTCCTAATCAATTAATTTACAATAATACATTTATAAATTACTCAACTTTTGGTAAACGTAGAGTGATCTTTAAAAGTGGTGTGTCATATGGTGATGATTTAGACTTGGTAAAACAATCAGCTTTAGAAGAAGTTGATAAGATTGAAGCGGTTTTAAAGAATGAAGTAATAGATTTCTATTTTACTGAAATAGGGAGTTACTCGTATAATTTTGAACTTCGCTTTTGGATACAATTCAAGCACCAAAAAGATTATTTAAATGCGATGAGTGAAATTATTACACGTATTAAAAAACGATTCAAACAAGAAGACATTTCGTTGGCGTATGCAGTTACCACACTCGACTTTGGTGGCAAGGGAGGTGTTAATATTTTTGATAAGCCCATTATGACTTCTGATAAATCTTAATAATATGGATAACAAAGCGTCAAATCAATTTTATTAGAATCTTTGAGAGCAGCTAAAAAGATTGTAGAGCAAGATTTATAACATGATGAAGAAACTAAAAGAACGGTACAATACTTATATGCACTTTTTTAAGTTTTTAGGTATTGATACTATTTAAAAATTAACCTTAAAAGGTAAAACGTATCGACAACATTAAGTACAACATGGTATAGAAACGTAAATAAAAACACTGGCAAGATTGGTTTCTTCTTTTTTAACGCTAATCATTACATTTTTAGCAGTAAGTGTAGGCTTGATTTTTGGAGCTGTAGCCATGTTATTGTGGCTAGGTAGCTATTTTAACAATACTACTATTGGTTTTTTGGAGGCTAGAGAATTATGGATACTGTTAGCTTTTACCTGTACCAAACTATTTTTTAATAAAAAGAAGTTGACTCTACTACTTTCTAAAAAAATTGATAGTTTTACAACTTAGAAACCATAAAGAATATAAGTGCAATACACTTATATTATAGTTATGTGCAAGCAGAAAAAAATACTCGTCTAATTTTCGGTTGCTGACTAAATTTCATCATCGTTACTTTGCTTCAAAACATAAAAAGATGGAATTTAAAAACTTACACAATCATAATAAACCATTATTAATCGGAAATGTTTGGGACGTACCAAGTACCAAAACAAGCGAAAAATTAAACTTTCAAGCAATTGGAACTTCGAGTTCTGCAATTGCATCGATTTTAGGATATAACGATGGCGAAGAAATGGAATTTTCTGAATTAGAATATTTCGTAAAGCGGATTGCCCTAAACACAAATCTACCTTTATCAGTTGATTTGGAATCGGGATATAGTCGTAAACCAATAGAAATCGTTAATCACATTAAAAGATTAGCAGAATTAGGAGTTATTGGTATTAATATTGAAGATAGTGTGGTTATTAATAAGAAAAGAATTTTATTAGACTCTAATGAATTTACTAAGACACTAACAGAAATAAAGGAACATTTAGAAAAAGAAAATATTGATATTTTCTTAAATGTACGAACCGATACATTTATTCTGCTTCAAGAAAACATAATTGAAGAAACAAAAAAAAGAATTCAACTTTATCAAAATGCTGGAGCAAATGGAATTTTCACACCTTGCATTGAGAAAGAAAATGATATTAAAACAATTGTAAACTCAACAAATTTACCAATTAATGTAATGTGTATGCCTAACCTTCCAGATTTTGCGACATTAACAAAATTAGGTGTAAAACGAATAAGTATGGGTAATTTCCTTTTCGACAAAATGTATGATAAATTTGAAGAAACTACAAAAACTGTTTTAAATCAAAATTCATTTAAGTCTATATTTTAAAATGCTGATTAAAGACAATAACAAAATCGAAACTTATTATCAAGCTCTGTTAGAAAGAAAACAGAGCTTTGTTGGGATTTTCTTTGTTGGTGTAAAAACCACTTCTGTTTTTTGTATTGCTACTTGTAGAGCAAGAAAACCAAAACTGAAAAATGTAGAATTTTACACTTCATTTAAAGAGGCTTTGGATAACGGATATAGACCTTGTAAAATCTGTAAGCCAACGGAAAATGCAAATCAAGCACCTGAACAAGTTGAGAAAGCAATTATATTGGTAAAAGAAAACCCTAAAGACAAAATAACCGACTTCCAATTAAGACAGAAAGGAATTAGTCCAGAGGTTGTGCGTAGATGGTTCCAAAATAATTATGGTATGACTTTTCAAGCATATCAAAGAATGTATAGAATAAACAATGCTTTTCAAGAATTGAAAAAAGGAAAGAATGCTACAAATACTGCTTTTGACACGAGTTACGAATCGTTAAGTGGTTTTGGCTATACTTTTAAAAAACTTATAGGTAAATCACCAAAGCAAATTAAAGATAAAAACATAATCCTCATAAACAGACTAACAACACCTTTAGGACCTATGTTTGTCTGCGCAACGAATAACGGAATATGTTTATTAGAATTTGTTGACAGAAGAATGCTCGAAACTGAATTTAAAGATTTGCAAAAATTACTGAATGCTAATATTATTTCGGGCGAAAACGAACATATCAAACAAATTAAGAAAGAGATTAAAGAATACTTTGAGGGTACAAGAAAAAAATTTGATGTAAAACTTGAAACACCAGGAACTGATTTTCAAAATTCAGTTTGGAATTGTTTACAACAAATAGAATACGGAACAACGACAACCTATCAAAAGCAAGCAGAAAAAATCAACAATCCAAAAGCAATTAGAGCAGTTGCATCTGCAAATGGTTATAATAGAATTTCTATAATTGTACCTTGTCATAGAGTAATTGGAAAAGATGGAAAAATGACTGGCTATGGTGGCGGAATTGAGAGAAAAAAATGGCTGATTGAACACGAACTAAATAATGCCAGCACATAACAATGTATAAAAAACATAGGGCGTTTGTGCTAAACCGAAAGGTCTGTACATATTAACAAAGTCCGCTAAATATAAAATTTGGCGTTTATAGTAGAAAAGATAAAAGCAAAATATTTATATTTAGCTAAGTAACAAACCGAAACGAAAGTGCTTATCACCTGCCCTACGTTTCTTATACTGAACGTTGTGTGCACTTTTTCAAATCCTAAAACAAAAGATAATTTTAAAATTATAATAACTGGTAATTCTCTTCTCGACGGTAAAATGACGTTTCAAATTACTGATACAAATGGAGATTTTATCTATAAAGAAGAATTTCCGTCATATTATCTAATTGGTTACGAATTATATGATGATGAATCGAAAGAAAAGCAAATAGAATATATAAAAAAGAGAGTAAAAGAATTTTTTAAAGATGATAATTTTTTTAGTCCTGCTATTGCTAGTAATGAGCAGTATGATGAAGAATATTCTGAATTTAAAGATTGGAATGATATAAAATCAGACTCTACTGCAGTTGGGTTTTATTATTTAATCGGAGAAGAAAGCGGAAATAGAATAGCTTTTTCTAAAAAAGAAAATAAAATAGTAACTTATTTTAGCTGCTGTTAAATCTTATTAATTACCTATCAGTTACTACTTATTGAAAGTGACTCGTGCCCTTTACCATAATTAATTACGCTCTAATAAGTTGTGGATAGCTTTTTTGATAGTATCACTCATTGTTTTTTTAGTGACTATAATAGAAAAATATTTTGATTACCCGTAAAGAGTCATAAAAGGTGTTCGTCAACCTGAACTTGTTTGAGGTTCTCATTGTAAATACTTGAATTATTGAATAATGAGATTCCGAAATAAATTTGGAACGACGCTTTAAAATATGTTGATGACATAAAACAGACATACAATTAAAAATAATATGAATAGTAATTATAAAGTAGGCGATTTAATTTATGATGCGAATATTTATGACGGTATGAATACCAATATAAATGATTTGCAATTCTATAAGCGGTGGTTACCAAAGAATAAAGAAACACAGATACTTGAACTTTGTTGTGGTACAGGCAGATTAACGCTACCTATTGCAAAAGAAGGTTATAATATCACAGGGATAGATTATACACCTTCCATGCTCGAGCAAGCAAGAGAAAAGGCTTCGAAAGAAGGACTAGATGTTACCTTTATTGAAGCTGATATGAGAACCTTAGATTTATCAGAAAAATATGACCTAATTTTTATTCCATTTAACTCAATTCATCATTTATATAAAAATGAAGATCTATTTAAAGCACTCACTGTTGTTAAAAATCATCTTAAAGAAGGAGGGTTATTTTTGTTAGATTGCTTTAATCCGAACATTCAATTAATTGTGGAAGGTGAAAAAGAACAAAAACAAATTGCTGAATATACAACTAGTGACGGCAGAGAAGTATTGATAAAACAACTCATGCGATATGAAAATAATACTCAAATTAACCGTATTGAATGGTATTATTATATAAATGGTATGTTTGATTCGATTCAAAATTTAGACATGAGACTTTTCTATCCTCAAGAACTAGATGCATATCTAGAACATATTGGTTTTACTGTTATTCATAAGTTTGGAAGTTTTGAAGAAGAAGCGTTTAATGATACTTCAGAAAAACAAATATTTGTATGTCAATAAACTGTATATTGAAATAAAAAAGGTGATCATTTGATCACCTTTTCCTTTCAAATTATAATTTTAAACTATTTCAAATCAAATCGATCTGCATCCATCACTTTAACCCATGCAGCTACAAAATCAGTAACAAATTTTTCTTGCCCATCATTTGCACCATAGACTTCTGCAATAGCTCTTAGCTCTGTATTTGAACCAAAAATAAGGTCAGCACGCGTTGCCGAGAATTTCATAGCGCCTGTTCTACGATCTCTTCCTATAAATTCTTTATCTTCTGGTGATGCTGCTTTCCAAGTAATGGCAAAATCCAATAAGTTTGTAAAGAAATCATTAGTTAAGTGCCCTACATTTTCAGTAAATACCCCATGATTTGATCCATTATAATTAGCACCTAACACACGTAAACCACCAACCAGTACCGTCATTTCAGGTATAGATAGTGACATCAAATTTGCACGATCAACCAATAGATCTTCAGCTTTTACATTAAGATCAGCTTTTATATAATTTCTAAAGCCATCAGCTAAAGGTTCTAAATAACCAAAAGACTCCAAATCAGTTTGCTCTTGTGAAGCATCACCTCGACCTTGTGTAAAAGGTACTGTAATAGTATGTCCTGCATTTCTGGCTGCTTCTTCAATGGCAGCAGTACCCCCTAATACGATGAGGTCAGCCATCGAAACATCTCCTTTAAAATCTTTTTGTATTGCCTCTAAAACAGCTAAAACCTTCTTTAACTCATTGGGGTTATTAACTTCCCAACTTCGTTGCGGCTCTAAACGTAAACGAGCACCATTAGCACCACCTCTTTTATCGGAATCTCTATAAGTAGATGCAGAAGCCCACGCTGTAGTTACTAACTGCGAGATAGTCAACTCAGAAGCCAGTATCATTTTTTTCAACAAAGCAATATCTTCATTACTTAGTGTATAGGCCACTTTAGGTATTGGATCTTGCCAAATTAGCTCTTCTTTTGGTACTTCTGGACCTAAATAACGAGCAATAGGCCCCATATCTCTATGTGTTAATTTATACCATGCACGTGCAAAAGCATCTTCAAAGGCTTTATGATCTTTATGAAAACGCTTAGAAATTTCTAAGTAAGTAGGATCCATTTTTAAAGCCATGTCTGCTGTTGACATCATTAAGGCTTGCTTGCCATTTGTATCACCAGCTTTGGGTGCCATTCTCGCATTTGAAGCAGCAGTTGGTGTCCATTGATGGGCGCCAGCAGGGCTCTTTGTTAATTCCCAATCATAATTCAATAATACATCGAAGTATTCATCATCCCATCGAGTTGGGTTGGGCGTCCATGCACCTTCTAGACCACTGGTAATCGTATCATCTAAAACACCAGACTCATAAGTGTTTTTCCAACCTGTACTCATTTCTTGTATAGTGGCACCATGCGGTTCAGGACCAACGTATTTATCAGGGTCGGCTGCGCCGTGCGCTTTTCCAAAAGTATGACCGCCAGCTACAAGTGCTACTGTTTCCTCATCATTCATAGCCATTCTACCAAATGTAATTTTTATATCATGCGCCGACTTTATAGGATCAGGAACACCATTAGGTCCTTCTGGATTTACATAGATCAATCCCATATGTGCAGCTCCTAAGTGTCCTTCAAGGTCGCCATCACTTGTGTCATAGCGCTCATCATTGTCTAACCACCCAGTTTCAGACCCCCAATATACATCTTGTTCTGGCTCCCAAACATCTTCACGTCCTCCTGCAAAACCAAAAGTTTTAAAGCCCATAGATTCTAGCGCACAATTACCTGCGAGAATCATAAGATCTGCCCATGAAACATTTCTTCCATATTTCTTTTTAACGGGCCATAATAATAATCGAGCTTTATCTAAATTTCCATTATCTGGCCAGCTATTTAAAGGGGCAAATCGCTGATTACCAGAGGCTCCACCACCACGACCATCACCCACACGATAGGTGCCAGCACTGTGCCAGGCCATGCGTATCATAAAAGGACCGTAATGACCATAATCTGCAGGCCACCAGTCTTGCGAATTGGTCATTACATCAATAACATCTTGCTTTAATTCAGCATAATTAATGCTCTTAAAAGCTTTTGCATAGTCAAAGTCTTTATCAAACGGATTAGAACTTTTACCATGTTGGCGAAGAATGTTTAACTTAAGTTCGTTGGGCCACCAATCACGGTTTGAAGTACCGCTACCAGCCGTCTTTTTTTGGGTACCGCTAAGAAAAGGGCATTGCGCAGTTGATTCATTAATATCCCAAGCTTCACCATGTTGCTCGTTATGTTCCATATTTACTTATTTTTAAATATTAGTAGAAAAATTGTTTACCAAATTTATGGAATAATGAAGTACAAAGCTACAGAGTATAATTTATAAAACTTATGTGATAATAGAAACCATTTATGGTGAAGTCGTCCTAATATGAAAAATTAAACTTTTCTATAGACTTCTTCAAAAGGAATACGAAAGCGATCCCCATATATACCTTTTTCGGTTCTGATACCACAACCTATAATCATATTTACTTCGGCTCTTAAAGGTAATTTCAAGGCACGTTTCACACGCCAAGTATCAGATCCTTCCATTGGGCAGGTATCATACCCTATAGCTGCCATACTCAACATGAAAGTTTGTGCCGCCAATCCGGCACTCTTATGCGCTACAATACGCATATCAGATTTTCTTACTTCTCGATACATGGGTCGAAAAAAACCGATGATGATAGATAAAAGATATTTAAAAATACCAAAGATGCCCAAGAATTCAGCATAAGCAAATGGAATGGCTTTACTATAATAGGTCGTAATCCCTTTTTTTCTTTTTAGCATTCTCTGATCATCGATGCCTTGGTAAGCATTATTTACAAATTCTAGGTTTGCCTTAGCACGTTTACGCCAAAGATCTTTACGAACTACAACCACAACTAATTCTTGAGCTGTTTTTGCTGCATTTTGATCAAAACAATAAGGCGCCAATTCAGCAATCATGTCATTGGAAGTAATGTGATAAAACTCCCACAACTGCATATTACTACTATTCGGTGCTAATACAGCTTGTTCAATACATTGTTTTACTTTTCGTGAATCAATAGGTTTTTCAGCGTTAAAAATACGAACAGAACGACGGTATTTTACCGCTTCTGCAACTGACTTTTCTTGGGTCATATATACAATTTATGAGTTGAATTGAGCAACTCTAGGATTCATAAATTTAAACCATAAAGGTGGAATTAACGATAGTAACATCATGCCAGGATAGCCAGTTGGCATCTGCGGACTTTCAGGTAACGATTTTAATACTTGATACGGCTTACTGCCATTATAATGATGATCTGAATGGCGCGATAAGTTAAATAAGAATAATTTACCAATAATATGATCAGAATTCCAAGAATGTGTGTGTTTTACACGCTCATAACGACCTTGCTCATTTTGTTTACGAAGCAGACCATAATGCTCAATATAATTAACGGTTTCTAGTAGTAAGATGCCAAAAACAGCGGCAATAAGAAAGGCACCTAAAACCAACCAAGTATAGAAAGCATAAATAGAAACAAGTACTATACTATTGGCTAAAGTATATACAACCATTCGGTTGTGTAATGAAAAGGGTGGTTTACCACTTTCTTTCATTCGCTTATTTTCTAGTTGCCATGCTTCGACATAACTTGAAAAATGTGAACGAATCCAAAAAATATACAGGGGTTCATTTTTTCTCGCGGTAGCAGCATCCTTAGGAGTCGCTACATTAAAATGATGACCACCATTATGATACGGTAGAAAATGTGTGTTTAGTGAGGTTAATAATAAGAGTTCTCCAAAGAATTGATCAGTTCTATGTAAGCGATGCCCCAATTCATGTCCCACATTAATACCTATAATTCCGCATAATATGCCCATGGCACTAATGCGTCCTACATATTCTAATGTAGTTAATCCAGTTTCTTGAATACTTTCAAAAAATAAAAATAACATGGCTAATTGTGCAGGTACAGAAAGATATAAAATAAAGCTGTAGAGCTTGTTATTTTTTTCAAGTTTAGCGGTTTCTTTATCAAAATTGCGACTATCAGCTTTTAAAAATAATTCGATAAAAGGCACTAGTACGAAAACCAATAACATGGGTAAAAAAGTGAGCCAGCCTTTTGAGGTAAAAGATACATATGCTAAAATAGGTAGTATATAAACCAAAAAGTATTTTATTCGTTTGAGCATTAATCTTCAGCTTTTGATGTTGGTGGTACAATATTGTATTGTCGCATTAAAGTATTCGAAAGTGTATCAAAGTTACCATCTTTAGCATAGTTACGAACACGGTTCGGGTCAAAATTTCCGTTCATATAAAACACAGAACTACTTTTAGGAGCTGTTTTATAAACTATTATCTCTTTTACCACATCTTTATTTTCTCGAACACTAATTAATGTGCGGATTGGATCTTCGTTTTTTCTAAATACTTCCACAAAACTATTTGTAGTTAAATTATTAATTTGAGCATTTATAGTGCTGTTTTCTACATCATTTTTTGGTTGTAATTGTATAAAGCGAATATCGCGAACATTGCCCATAAAACTGTTCATTTCTGGCGTTGCGTTGCGTAACAAACTTAACATAAATTGAGGCACTCTGACTGCGGTTACATTTGCATCATTTTTATGTTGGTTATAAAAGCTATTAATAGAGTTATAGCTTCCACAGGAAAATAATACTACGACAACTAAAAGAAAAGCTATTTTTTTCATTTTAAATATTTGATATAAAACTACGAAAAATAAGAATCATTCATATACAACTATCCCAAATTGGGTCTTGTGGCAATGGCGCTTCTAATTTTATGGTTTCTTTAGAAACCGGATGTTCAAATTCAATTTTTCTAGCATGTAAATGAATACCACCATCTTTATTACTTCGGTTAAATCCATATTTTAGATCTCCTTTTATAGGTGAACCTATGGCTGATAACTGAGTTCTTATTTGATGATGGCGCCCAGTTTCGAGATCAATTTCTAATAGATAATAATGATCTAATTGTCTAATAAGATTATAATAAAGTATTGCTTTTTTACTACCTTCGGTTTCTTTTTTATAAGCTGTAGATTTATTATTTTTGTGATTCTTCTTTAAAAAATTAATTAAGGTATCAGCGATTTTCGGGGGTTTATTTTTAACCACTGCCCAATAGGTTTTTTTTATCTTTTTCTCTCGTAACATTTTGTTCAGTCGTTCTAATGCTTTCGATGTACGCGCAAAAATGATAATACCACTCGTTGGTCTGTCTAAACGATGTACAACACCTAAAAAAACATTACCAAGTTTGTCATATTTTTTTTTAATATAAGCTTTAACAATATCACTTAAAGGAGTGTCACCGGTTTTATCTCCTTGAGTAATATCACCTACCTTTTTATTGATAATAATAAGGTGATTATCTTCAAAGAGTACATCAAGATTTGCTAACGAAGAGGGCATTTTTATTTAAAATCTTGATTGACATCATCAATAAAACCTAATAATTCATCTCGTCCCACTTTTGTGGATGCTGAGGTGATAAAATATTGCGGCATTGCTGACCAAACTTTTAGCATCTCTTTTTGGTAATCACTAATATTTTTATTGAGTTGCGAAGGCTTTAGCTTATCAGTTTTTGTAAATACGATACAAAACGGAATACCTTTTTCGCCAAGAAATTGCATAAAATCAAGATCTATTTTTTGAGGCGCATGTCTTGAATCTACTAAAACAAAAGAGCAAGTGAGTTGTTTGCGTTTTAAGAAATAATCAGTGATGAATTTTTGAAATTTAGCGCGTTGCGTTTTTGAAACCTTTGCATAGCCATAACCAGGTAAGTCAACTAAAAACCAGTTATCATTAATTTTGAAATGGTTAATGAGTTGCGTTTTACCAGGCTTGCCTGATGTCTTCGCTAGGTTTTTATTATTGACCAACATGTTAATTAATGAAGACTTACCTACATTAGATCTTCCTATAAAAGCATATTCTGGCAATGGTTCACTAGGGCATTTAGCAACATTCGTATTGCTTATGATGAATTTTGCCGAATTAATTTTCATAACTTTAAAGTTGCTCTTTATTCAGCCAATCTTCTAACAACTTGTTGAACGAATTTGGGTGTTCCATCATGGGAGCATGACCGCATTTTTCGATCCAATACAAAGAAGAATTTGGTAGTAATTTATGAAACTCTTCAGCCACTTCTGGTGGCGTAACAGTGTCATTTTTCCCCCAAATTAAACCTACAGGCATTTTCATGTCAGGCAGATCGTTTGCCATATTATGACGAATAGCACTTTTGGCGATTGATAGCGTTCGAATTAATTTATTTCTATCATTCACCGATTCATAAACATCATCAATAATTTCTTTTGTAGCAATTTTCGAGTCGTAAAAAACGTCTTCTGTTTTTTTCTTTATGTACTCATAATCACCTCTTTTAGGATAGCTTTCACCCATAGAATTTTCATACAACCCAGAGCTGCCAGTAAGTACGATACCTGCTACTTTCTCGGGGTAATTTTTGGTATAATATAAGGCAATATGACCTCCTAAAGAGTTGCCTAAAAGTATATAATCTTCTAGGTTTTTATGAACAGTAAATTTCTTTATGAATTTAGCTAAACTCTTTACGTTGGTTTTTAAAACAGGAAGCGAATAAATGGGTAATTCTGGCATTAATACTTTATATCCTTTCTCAGAAAAATAGTCAAATACGCCATCAAAATTACTAAGATTACCCATTAAACCATGAAGGATAATAATTGGCCTTCCTTCTCCAGCTTCTAGGTAGTTGAATTTTCCTTCTTTCTTGTAGTTGTTGCCCATTAAATATGTTTAGGTTTTTTGGCTAAATACAAATGTAACCAATTTGATACAAAATACACTTTTTCCTCAGATTTATCCATTTGATTTCTTTCTAGCGTTGTTCAAGACTGTTTAAAAAACTGTAAATCAGTACAATATTTTCTGATTTTAAAAGTTATCAACAAAGTGGTAAAATATGGTAAAAAGTGGTAAAAATCTGTATATTTGTCATTAAATCCTTGATAAAAAGTGGTTAAGTGGTAAATCTAATCGGTACATATGAATGTAAAGCAGACGTAAAAGGGCGTTTGTTGTTGCCATCTCCGATAAAAAAGCAGTTGACTACGGTTTTACAAGAAGGTTTTGTGCTAAAGCGCGCTGTTTTTCAGCCTTGTTTAGAATTATATCCGATGCGTGAATGGAGTCAATTAATGCAAAAGGTAAATAAGCTCAACAGGTTTGTGAAGAAAAATAATGACTTCATACGTCGATTTACGGCGGGTGTAAAAATGGTAGAACTCGACAATTCAGGAAGACTTTTAATACCTAAAGATTTGCACTCATTCTCGGGTATTTCTAAAGGAGTGGTTTTGTCTTCTGCGGTGAATATTATAGAGATATGGGATAAGCAGCGATATGAAAAAGCAATCGACGAAGCTGCCGTAGATTTTGCAGAATTAGCAGAAGAGGTGATGGGTGGTGATAATATAATGGATGATGAATTATCATAATCCGGTTTTGCTCTTTGAAAGTGTTGAAGGTTTAGAAATTGATCCTGATGGAGTTTATGTAGATGTAACGTTTGGTGGTGGAGGTCATTCTCGTGAAATCTTAAAGCATCTAAGTGAAAACGGTCGTCTGTTTGCATTCGATCAGGATGAAGATGCTGTAGAAAATACCATCGATGATGAGCGTTTTACACTTATCAATGAAAACTTCAGATACCTTAATAGGTTTCTTAGGTTTTATGGGGTAAAAGAGGTAGATGGAATTTTGGCTGATCTAGGAGTTTCTTCACATCAGTTTGATGTTGCAGAACGCGGGTTTTCAACTCGGTTTGATGCTGAGTTAGATATGAGGATGAATCAGCAAAATGAAATTTCTGCCTATGATATTATTAATAAATACGATGAAGAAAAATTGAGTTCTATTCTCTTTCTGTATGGTGAGTTAAGAAACTCTAGAGCTATAGCAAAGCAAATAGTTGAAGCGAGAATGAATCAATCAATAAGATCTAGTTTTCAGTTAAAGGAAGTGTTGCAAAGATTCCTTCCGAAAAGTAAAGAGCATAAGATTTTAGCGCAAATTTTTCAAGCGATTAGAATTGAAGTTAATGAGGAGTTAGAAGTATTGAAAGAATTTTTACAACAGGCAAAAGAACTGTTGAGGCCAGGAGGGAAGTTGAGTGTGATCTCATATCATTCATTAGAAGATCGATTGGTGAAGCGATTTATGCGAAATGGATTATTTGAAGGTGAGCCTGAAAAGGATTTTTACGGAAATATTTCGGTTCCTTTTAAAAAAGGAAAATTAATTACTCCAACACAGCAAGAAATAAAAGAAAATAATAGAGCGCGAAGTGCGAAACTTAGAATAGCAACAAAACTATAAGTAACAAAAGTGAAGCAAAAATTATACGATTTACTAAAAGGTAAATTCTTAGTTGATAAAGATGCACCAAAAAACTGGAGCTTTCTCATCTTCCTTGCTTTTCTAGCACTCATAATGATTGCCAGCTCGCACAGCATCGATAATAAAGTTCAAAAGATTGCTAAACTAAACAAACTAAATCAAGAGTTGCGCTCAGAATTTATGGCGACAAGATCTGAGCTAATGAGACTAAAAATGGAGTCTTCGATTACAAAGAAATTAAAAGAAAAAGGATTGTTTATTTCTGATAATCCACCGCAAAAAATCATTGTAAAAAATTAACTAAATAGTGGTGACACAAAAAAAGAACATACTAAATAAATTATATCTGCTTACAGTTTTTATGTTCTTGTTTGCTGCAGCGATAACCTATAAACTTGTTGATATTCAATTTTTTAAAGGTGATTTTTATAGAGATCAAGCTGAGCAAGCTACCGTAAAGAATTTCGAAATACCTGCCAATAGAGGTAATATTTATACGTCAGACGGAAGTTTATTAGCAGCATCTATGTCGCGATTTGATATTCGAATGGATGCAGTTTCAGTAAACGATAAAAATTTTGAGGAAGGTATAAAAGGGTTGAGCAAAGAGCTTTCGATAATGTTAGGAAGTACTGCTGGTGCTTGGGAGTCAAAAATTAGAAAGGCGCGAAAAGTTAAGAACAGATATCTGTTTATTACGCGTAACCTCGATTATAACCAATATCAGCATGTTAAGTCATTTCCAATATTCAAATTAGGTACTTACAAAGGTGGACTTATTGCAGAGCAACGTACGGTGAGAGAGCATCCTATAGGTAAAATAGCGGAACGATATGTAGGATATGACGATTATCGAGGTCGTGTAGGTATTGAGGGGAATTTTCGAAAGTATTTAAAAGGTAAAAATGGGAAAAGACTCAAACAAAAAATTGCAAAAGGACAATGGAAACCTTTAAATAACAACAATGAAATTGAACCCATAGACGGTAAAGATATCTATACGACGATTGACCTTAATATACAAGATATAGCACATCATGCTTTATTAGAACAATTAGAAAAATACAACGCAGATCACGGCACTGTGGTAGTTATGGAAACCAAAACTGGCGAGGTAAAAGCGATATCAAATCTAGGTCGAAATAAAGAAGGTAAATATTATGAACGCTTAAACCATGCGGTAGGTGAATCACATGAACCAGGATCAACATTTAAGCTAATGAGTTTGTTGGTTGCTTTAGAAGATAAAGTAATTGATACGGGTGCTGTGGTAGATACAGAAAATGGTACACTGAAAATTTATGATCGTGTAGTGCGTGATTCTCGCAAAGGTGGGTATGGTAAAGTATCTGTTGCGCGTGCTTTTGAGGTGTCTTCGAATGTAGGTTTAGTAAAAATTATCGAAGAGAACTATCGAAATAATCCTAAGAAATTCATAGCAGGTCTTCGCAAGATGGGTGTTGGTGATAAATTAAACGTACCCATAAAAGGTGAAGGAGTACCGCTTTTACCAAATCCTGAAGATAAAAACCATTGGTATGGAACTTCATTAGCTTGGATGACCCATGGATATGGTGTTCATATAACACCATTACAGACACTTGCTTTTTATAATGCTATTGCGAATAATGGTGAAATGGTAATGCCAAGGTTTATTAAAGAGGTCAGGGCGCAAGATAAGGTTATTGAAAAATTCGATAAAGAGATAATTAACCCTCAAGTATGTTCTCAAGAATCTATCAGTAAAGTGAAGGTTATGATGGAGAATGTGGTAAAAAGAGGGACGGCTACCAATATCTATGATAAAAATTATTCAATGGCAGGTAAAACGGGTACTTGTCAAACCGAGTATTGGACAGGGAGCACACAATACATATCCTCTTTCGTAGGATATTTTCCTGCTGATAACCCTAAATATTCTTGTATAGTAGTCATTCATAAACCAAATAAAAAAATTGGATACTATGGTAATGTAGTAGCTGCACCAGTGTTTAAAAAAATTGCAAAGAAAATATACACAGAAACTCCACTGCTAGATGAAATTAAAAAATCTGACTTCAATTATGCTACTGTAAAAAAAGATTTCAAAAAATACAATGAGCAATTAAGAAAAGAGACGGTTGCGGTACCGAATCTTAAGAACATGGTGGGTATGGATGCAATTGCCTTGTTAGAAAATTTAGGTTTTAGAGTAAACTCTGAGGGAACAGGAAAAGTTAAGAGGCAATCTGTAAAGGCAGGTGAAAAAATAGAAAAAGGATCAATTATAAAACTAAGTCTAAGTTAAGTTGAAGCAACTAAAAGACATATTGTATAAAGTAGCCATCGAAGAGGTGTATGGTAGTACAGATACGTTTGTAAAATCAATTGAATTTGACTCAAGAAAAGTTGTTAACGATACCCTTTTTGTAGCTATTAAAGGAACGGTATCAGATGGGCATAAATATATAGATGATGTTATTGCTAAGGGAGCTTGTTCGGTGATTTGTTCGGTGATGCCAAAAAATAGAGTGCCCGAAGTCACGTATGTATTAGTGAATGATACTAATGAAGCTCTAGCATACATGGCTGCCAATTTCTATGAAAATCCTTCACGAAAATTAAAACTTATAGGTATTACAGGTACGAATGGTAAGACTACCATTGCAACATTGTTATACAATCTATTTAAAAAAGCGGGCTATAAAGTAGGTTTATTATCGACGGTGAAAATTTTAATAAACGATCAAGAGTTTCAGGCTACACACACCACTCCAGATTCTGTAACTATTAATAGGTATCTAGATAAAATGGTTCATAATGAAGTTGACTATTGTTTTATGGAGGTTAGCTCTCATGGTATTGCTCAGAAACGATCTACAGCTTTAGAATTTGCAGGAGGAATTTTTACCAACCTTTCACATGATCATTTAGATTACCATAATTCATTCGCCGAATATCGCGATGTAAAGAAGCAATTTTTTGATGATTTGCCCAAAACGGCTTTTGCAGTAGTGAATATTGATGATAAAAACGGAGGTGTAATGCTTCAGAATACACCTGCGAAGCAATATACCTACGCATTAAAAACGATGGCTGATTATAAAGCTAAAATTTTAGAAAATCAGCTTAACGGATTATTACTTAGTATTAATAATAATGAAGTTTGGACAAGACTCATAGGAAATTTTAATGCTTATAATTTATTGGCGATTTATGCTACAGCTGATCTTTTAGGAATTGAGGAGATCGAAAACTTACGCTTATTAAGTGAGTTAGAAAGTGTGAGTGGGCGTTTTCAGTATTTAGTTTCTGATAATGGCATAACAGCTATTGTTGATTATGCACATACACCAGATGCTCTGAAGAATGTACTTGAGACTATTAATAGTATTAGAACGCATAACGAAAAAGTTATTACTGTAGTAGGTTGCGGAGGCGATAGAGACAAAACCAAACGGCCTAAAATGGCACATATCGCTTCAGAACTTTCAAATCAAACAATTTTCACATCAGACAATCCCAGAACCGAAGATCCCCAAATGATCATTGAGGATATGGAAAAAGGTGTAGAACCACAAAATGTAAAGAAAACCATTTCTATAGTTGATAGAAGGCAAGCGATTAAGACTGCTAGTAGTCTAGCAGAGACTGGAGATATTTTATTGATTGCAGGTAAGGGACATGAAACCTATCAGGAGATAAATGGGAAAAAAAATAATTTTGACGATTATGCTATTGTAAAAGAAATTTTAAAGCAACTAGAAAAATAAGAATACGAACCTAATGTTATATTATTTATTTGAATTTTTGGAGAAACAATATGAGCTAGCCGGAGCCGGATTATTTCAGTACATCTCATTTAGATCTGCGCTAGCTTTTGTTTTTTCAATTCTCATTTCTACCATTTTCGGTCGCAGAATTATTGATAAACTGCGCAGACTTCAAATAGGAGAATCAGTTAGGGACCTAGGTTTAGCTGGGCAAAAAGAAAAAGCAGGTACACCAACCATGGGGGGGGTTATCATAATTCTTGCAACGCTGATTCCTGTACTACTAGTAGCTAAACTAGATAATATATACATTATCATATTAGTGGTTTCCACTTTATGGATGGGTCTTATCGGATTTATAGATGATTATATCAAAGTCTTTAAAAAAGATAAAGAAGGTTTAAAAGGACGCTTTAAAATATTAGGTCAAGTGGGCTTAGGGATTTTTGTGGGGAGCATGCTCTATTTTTCACCAAATGTTACCGTAAAAGAAAAAAAGCAGTTACCGGTAGGAGTGCAAACAGAATTACAAACTACCAATACTTCAGAGTTGTTTGAAAAAGCACATAAGTCATTAAAAACAACAATTCCATTTGTAAAAAATAATGAATTCAACTATGAAGATTTAGTAAGTTGGTTGGGTGAAGGAGCAAAACAATATGGCTGGATCTTATTCATAATCATAGTAGTTTTTATTATAACAGGTACATCTAATGGAGCTAACCTTACCGATGGTATTGATGGTTTGGCTGCAGGTTCGTCTGCGATAATAGTACTCGCATTAGGAATTTTCGCATGGATATCTGGTAATATCATTTTTGCTAATTACCTCAATGTAATGTACATACCTAATTCTGGTGAAATGACGGTTTTTATAAGCGCATTCGTTGGAGGACTAATAGGTTTCTTATGGTACAACACATATCCCGCTCAGGTATTTATGGGTGACACAGGTAGCTTAACGATTGGAGGTATTATAGCAGTGCTGGCTATTGCTGTAAGAAAAGAATTTCTATTGCCAATTCTAGCAGGAATCTTTTTTGCAGAAACACTTTCGGTAATGATGCAAGTAAGTTATTTCAAATACACACGAAAGAAATACGGTGAGGGTAGGCGCATTTTTTTAATGTCGCCGTTGCATCATCATTTCCAAAAGAAGGGATATCACGAAAGTAAGATTGTAGCCAGATTTTGGATTATAGGAATTATGCTAGCCGTACTATCTATTATCACATTAAAAGTGAGATAAATGAAGATTGCTGTTTTAGGTGGAGGAGAAAGTGGTGTTGGTACGGCAATGTTGGCAAAACAAAAAGGGTATGAAGTTTTTGTTTCTGATAAAGGGACAATTGCAAAAAAATACAGAGAAGTTCTTTTACAAAATGATATTGCTTTTGAAGAGGGTAAGCATACTGTTTCAAAAATTTTAGATGCTGATGTCGTAATGAAGAGCCCTGGAATTCCAGATAAGGTGCAGTTAATACAGAATCTTGTTGCAAAAGGCATTTCTGTAATCTCAGAAATAGAGTTTGCTAGCAAATTTACCAAGGCAAAAATTATAGGTATTACGGGTAGTAATGGTAAAACTACCACTACAATGTTAACACATCACGTACTAAAAAATGGAGGATTAGATGTGGGTATAGCAGGAAACATTGGTGACAGCTTTGCATTACAAGTAGCAGAAAATGATCGAGAAAATTTTGTGCTTGAGCTAAGTAGTTTTCAGTTAGATGGTATTGTTGATTTTGCTCCGCATATAGCAATCATAACAAATATATCACCTGATCATTTAGATCGCTATGATTATGAGTATGATAAATATATCGCTGCAAAATTTAGAATCACAATGAACCAAACTGAAAGTGATTATCTGATTTTCGATGCTGATGATAAAGCGATAATACACTGGTTAAAAAGTAATAAAACAAATGCGCAATTACTGCCTTTTTCAATAACAAAAAAGCTTGATAAAGGTGCGTATATAGAGAATGAAAAGATAATAATACAAACTAAGTCAAACAAATTTACAATGGGAATAGCAACACTTGCTTTACAAGGAAAACACAACACTAAAAATGCAATGGCTTCGGCTTTAGCAGCTACATTATTAAATGTAAGAAATGAAACACTTCGTGAAAGTTTAGAAAATTTCGAAAGTGTAGAACATCGTTTAGAACCCGTGTTAAAAATAAACGGAGTTCAGTATATCAACGATTCAAAGGCTACCAATGTAAATGCGACCTATTATGCTTTAGAGAGCATGAAAACAGATACTATTTGGATTGTTGGCGGTGTAGATAAAGGTAATGATTATTCAGAATTACTACCATTGGTACATGAAAAGGTAAAAGCAATTATTTGTTTAGGAGTAGATAATCGCAAGATACATGAAGCTTTTGGGAATGTAATTGATATGATTATAGATACTCAAGGGGCAGAAGAAGCAGTAAAAGTTGCGTATAAGTTATCAAATAAAGGAGATGCAGTATTATTATCTCCAGCTTGCGCAAGTTTTGATTTATTTGAGAATTATGAAGATAGAGGACGTCAATTTAAACAAGCGGTGAGAGAGTTGTAAATGCCAACATTATTTCAAAATATTAAAGGTGATAAAACCATTTGGGCTATTGTGGCACTATTAGCTATATTTTCCTTTCTCCCGGTATATAGTGCCAGTACCAATTTGGTGTATGTGGTCGAAAATGGTACAACGTTCGGTCATTTGCTAAAACATGCTATGCTATTATTGCTAGGTTTTATAATCATATATGCAACGCATAGAATACCGTACAGATATTTTAGTGGTCTATCGGTTTTATTGATTCCTGTTGTTGTGGTATTGCTTATCTATACCTTATTTCAAGGGCAAACTATAAGCGGTGTGAATGCAAGTCGATGGATACGCATTCCGTTTGTAGGAATAGGCTTTCAAACTTCTACGTTGGCAGGAGTTGTGATTATGATGTATGTTGCGAGATATCTCGCAAGAAATAAAGAAAAGCAAATCACTTTTAAAGAAAGTATTTGGCAATTGTGGTTGCCAGTAGGGTTGATACTTATGTTAATACTACCCGCTAACTTTTCTACTACAGCTATTATTTTTACAATGATTCTAACACTAACCTTTTTAGGTGGATATCCAATAAAATATTTAGCATCCATAGTCGGAATTGGCGTTTTGGTTTTTGCACTATTCATTTTAACTGCAAAAGCGTTTCCAGATACGTTTAAGAATACACGAATCAATACTTGGGTAAATAGAATCGAAAATTTTTCTAAACCAGATGCTGAAGCAAATTATCAAGCCGAAAAAGCGAAAGTGGCAATTGCTTCTGGTGAAATACAAGGAAAAGGACCAGGTAAAAGTGTACAAAAGAATTTTTTACCACAATCTTCTTCAGATTTTATTTATGCTGTAATTGTTGAAGAGTATGGGCTCATAGGAGCACTTTTTTTATTGATCCTTTATTTAGGATTGCTTTTTAGAATTGTAATTGTAGCTACAAAAATAGAAAGCATTTTTGGAACCCTTTTGGTGTTGGGTGTAGGAGTGCCTATTGTCTTTCAGGCATTTATAAATATGGCAGTGGCAGTAGGATTATTTCCTGTAACGGGTCAGCCTCTTCCTCTTATGAGTGCAGGAGGAACCTCTATTTGGATGACTTGTTTTGCCATAGGAATTATTTTAAGTGTTAGTGTAGCAAGAGAAGAAGATATAGTTGTCAATAAAAAAAATAAAGAAGAAAACCCGCTTGATGTACTGCGTGAAGCGATAGGTTAAACTAAGAATTTTTATTCTGAATTATAAATAGTAAACTATTAAAAAACAAGTAAACATATTAATTAGCGGAGGAGGTACAGGAGGTCATATTTATCCTGCCATATCGATTGCAAATGAGTTAAAGACGCGTTATAATGACGCGAAATTTCTATTTGTTGGTGCTAATGATCGAATGGAAATGGAAAAAGTGCCACAGGCAGGTTATGAAATAATAGGGCTTTGGATTTCTGGTATCCAGCGTAAGTTGACCTTAAAAAATCTATTATTTCCTTTCAAATTAATTTCGAGTTTATGGAAAGCGAGATCGATTATTAAAAAATTTAAGCCTGATGTAGTTGTTGGGACAGGTGGATTTGCATCGGGACCTACATTACAAATGGCAAATAGAAAAGGAATTCCGACACTGGTTCAAGAACAAAATTCTTATCCAGGAATAACGAATAAACTGTTATCGAAAAAAGCCCATAAAATTTGTGTAGCCTATGACGGATTAGAACGTTTCTTTCCGAAAGAAAAAATTATAAAAACAGGAAACCCAGTACGTCAAGATTTATTAGATATTTCAAGTAAAAGAAAAGAAGCACAAGCATTTTTTAAGCTCGATTCGACTAAGAAAACGGTATTGGTGTTAGGGGGTAGTTTAGGAGCAAGAGCTATTAATAAATTAATTGCTGATAAGCTGAATTGGTTTATTGACAAAGATGTACAACTTATTTGGCAAACAGGAAAATTATACATAGAAGATTATAAAACGCACGAAAAAAAACAACAAGGAATTCAAACACATGCATTCTTAAATAGAATGGATTTAGCGTATGCCGCTGCCGATGTCATTATTAGTAGAGCAGGAGCAGGTTCTATATCAGAATTATGCATTGTGGGTAAGCCTGTAATTTTTATTCCTTCACCAAATGTTGCTGAAGATCATCAGACAAAAAATGCGATGGCCGTAGTTGATAAAGGGGCTGCTCTCATGTTGAAGGAATCTGAGCTTGATAATTTTGAACAACTGCTAGAACAACTTACGTATTGTGCTGAGCAACAAGAATTATTAAGTGTGAATATTAAAAAATTAGCATTGCCTAACGCAACGAGTGACATTGTTGACGAAATAGAAAAACTTATAAAGTGAATCTAAAAGAAATACATAACATCTATTTTATTGGCATTGGCGGCATTGGTATGAGTGCCTTAGCCAGATATTTTCATATAAATGGATTTTATGTATCAGGTTATGATAAATCACATTCTGTAATAACAGACGCCTTAGAAGATTTAGGTATTAAAATACACTATGAAGATACGATTGCTTTACTAGAAGATGTGTTTTTACATATTCAACATTCAATAATCGTTTATACGCCTGCGATACCACAAACACATAAGCAACTAACTTATTTTAAGGATCATGATTTTAGAATCTTTAAACGTTCCGAAATTTTAGGAGAAATTACCAAGAATACATTTTGCTTTGCTGTGGCAGGCACACACGGTAAAACTACCACATCAACTATTTTAGGTCATATATTAAAAGAATGTGGTGTAAACGCAACATCTTTTTTAGGAGGTATTGCAGAAAATTATAATTCTAATTTGATTCTTGGCGGAGATAAAATTAGTGTTGTTGAAGCGGATGAGTTCGATAGGTCATTTTTAAAACTTTCTCCAAATGTTGCCTGTATTACGTCAATGGATGCCGATCACCTTGATATCTATGGTGAATCTGATGAATTACAAAAATCATTTAGGGAGTTTGCTAATAAAGTTTCTGATACATTATTTGTAAAAAAAGGACTACCAATCGATGGAATAACATACGGTATTGATGAGGAAGCTGACTATGAAGCCCGAAATATATCCATTAAAAATGGGGCCTATGTCTTTGATGTAAAAACGCCTTCAGAAATTATAAAAAATATAGAACTGAATCTTTCAGGAAAACATAATGTGCTAAATACTGTGGTGGCTTTGGCAATGGCTAATTCTTATGGGGTATCACTCCAAGGTATTGCCAAAGCTTTAAAAAACTTTAAAGGTGTACAGCGTAGGTTTACCTATAAAATCAAAACAGGAGATGTAGTGTTGATCGATGATTATGCACATCATCCTACCGAAATTAATGCTGTTTCTGATGCGGTTAGAGAGCTTTTTCCTGATAAAAAAATAGTGGCTGTATTTCAACCGCATTTGTTTAGCAGAACACAAGATTTTGTTGATGATTTTGCTGAAAGTCTTTCACGTTTCGATGCGTTACTGTTGTTAGATATTTATCCGGCAAGAGAACTACCCATAGCGGGTGTGAATTCTGAGTGGCTATTAAGTAAGGTTGAGCTGTCTGAAAAAAAGTTGGTAAAAAAGGAAGACTTATTTGAAAACATTTTGAAAACTAATGCAAACGTAGTTGTAATGATAGGAGCTGGAGACATTGGTGAATTGGTAACGCCTATTAAAGAAAAATTACTTAAAAGTAGCGTATGAAAAAATATTTAAAATACCTCAAACTACTTGTTTTTGTTAGCTTGTTGGCTTTTTTATTCGGTTTTACATCACTCAGAAATAACAATAAAAAAATAACAGATATCGACATCAATTTTGTCAATGGTGACAACCTTTTTATTACCTACGAGACGGTTAATAAATTGTTAATACAAAATTATGGAAACCTTAAAAGTCAGCGAAAAGAAACTATAATTTTGGACAAGTTGGAGGCTGTTTTGCAATCTAATGAAATGATAGAAAAGGCTGATGTATATGTTACCGTTGATGGAAAATTATGTGCGTCGCTAAAACAAAGAACACCAATAGCTAGAGTTAACGATGAAGGTATAGCATATTATATTGATAGCAGGGGTTTAAAAATGCCATTGTCGTCAAATTATTCTGCTAGAGTTCCAGTTATGAGCGGTGTAAAAGGTGCAGATATCAATGATGCCTATAAACTTGCAAGTTATATTGATAAAGATCCTTTTTTTCATAAACAAATCATTGGGATAAATCAAAACAACCAAAAAGAGTTTGTATTAAAGACACGAGTAGGCGGACAAGAAATACTTTTTGGAAGTTTAAACAGAATGGACAAAAAATTTAAAAAGTTAAAGGCTTTTTATCAGAAAAAATTAAATGACGAAACCCTCGAACAATACCAAACAATAAATCTAATGTTTGACGATCAAGTTGTTTGTGCAAAAAAGCAATAAATGGAACACGAAAAAATAGCAGTTGGTTTAGATATCGGTACTACTAAAATTGTTGCCATGATCGGTAAACTTAACGAATATGGTAAGATAGAGATGCTTGGCATGGGTAAGGCGAAAAGCCTTGGTGTTCATAGAGGAGTGGTAAATAATATCACGCAAACAATTCAATCCATTCAACAGGCTATCGAAGAGGCAGAGAGTGTCTCAAATCATAAGATAAAAGATGTGGTTGTGGGCATTGCAGGTCAACATATTCGTAGCTTACATCATAGTGACTATATTACAAGACCTAACTCCGAAAAGGTAATTGATGAGACTGATATTGAAAAATTGATCAATCAAGTACATAAACTGGTCATGCTCCCTGGAGAAGAAATTATTCATGTGTTACCCCAAGATTATAAAGTAGATGGGCAGAGTGAAGTTAAAGAGCCTATCGGAATGTACGGAGGTCGATTAGAAGCTAATTTTCATGTGGTTGTAGGTCAGGTTTCTTCCATTCGAAATATTGGCAGATGTATTAAAAGTGCAGGTTTAGAATTAGCTAGCATTACTCTAGAGCCACTTGCTTCTGCGGAAGCTGTATTGAGTCAAGAAGAAAAAGAAGCCGGTGTGGCTTTAATTGATATTGGTGGCGGCACAACTGATTTAGCCATTTTTAAAGATGGTATTATTCGCCATACCGCTGTGATACCTTTCGGAGGAAATGTAATTACTGAAGATATAAAGGAAGGCTGTTCTATTATAGAAAAGCAAGCAGAGTTATTAAAAACGAAGTTTGGTTCGGCATGGCCGGGAGAAAATAAAGACAATGAGATCGTTTCAATCCCGGGATTACGTGGTAGAGAACCGAAAGAAATTACGCTAAAAAACCTTTCTAAAATTATTCATGCTCGTGTAGTAGAAATTATTGAACAGGTATATCTTGAAATAAAAAACTACGGACATGAAGAAACGAAAAAGAAGCTAATTGCAGGTATTGTTTTGACAGGAGGTGGTGCAGAACTAAAACATATCAAGCAGTTGGTAGAATATATTACGGGTATGGATACTCGTATCGGATATCCTAATGAACACATTGCTGGTAATTCAGACATTGATCTGTCGAGTCCTTCATTTGCAACGGCTGTCGGATTGCTAATGAAAGGATTGAATCAGAAAAATAAAGAAGCTAAAAAAGAAACAGTAAGCCAAACAGAATCATTTGAAACACAGAAAGAGGTTTTAAAGCGAAGTGAAGCATCAGAAGCAAATAAGAAGTCGATTTTTGAAAAATGGGCTGATAAGTTTAGAGAATTTTTAGACAACGCAGAGTAGGGCTGAGTGTTAAGAAATTGTCTTGAAGACAATTTTAACGAAGAGCCAGCGCTGAAGGGGAGGCTTTGAGAAACGAAAATAAGAAACAAACAGAATTTAAATAATTAAAAAAATCCCAAAACAAAAAGATATGAGCAAAGAATTTGAAAATCTTTCGTTCGATTTACCAAAAAATCAGTCTAATGTTATTAAAGTGATTGGTGTAGGTGGCGGAGGTAGTAATGCCGTAAATCACATGTGTCAAAGAGGAATTAAAGGTGTTGATTTTGTGGTATGTAATACCGATGCACAGGCTTTACAGAATAGCCCAGTTCCTAGCAAAATACAATTAGGCGTAAGTTTAACAGAAGGATTAGGTGCAGGAGCAAACCCTGAAGTTGGTGAACAAGCGGCTATAGAAAGTATTGACGATATTAAAAAAATGTTCGGTAACAATACAAAAATGGTATTTATTACTGTGGGTATGGGCGGTGGTACTGGTACTGGTGCGGCACCAATTATTGCCAAAATTGCAAAAGAAATGGATTTGTTAACTGTTGGGATAGTTACGATACCATTTTCTTTCGAAGGAAAAATGCGAAATGAGCAAGCGCAAAAGGGAATTGCCAAATTGCGTGAGTATATAGATTCTTTGATTGTAATTAATAACAATAAATTAAGAGAAGTATATGGTAATTTAGGTTTCAAAGCTGGGTTCTCTAAAGCAGATGAAGTTTTATCAACAGCTGCAACAGGTATTGCTGAAGTCATAACACACCACTATACTCAGAATATAGATTTAAAAGATGCTAAAACGGTACTTTCTAACAGTGGTACCGCTATTATGGGATCTGCTACAGCGTCTGGATCTAACAGAGCACAAGAAGCTATTACGAGTGCATTAGACTCTCCTTTATTAAATGATAATAGAATTACGGGTGCCGAAAACGTATTGCTATTAATCGTTTCTGGAACTACAGAAATCACTATCGATGAAATCGGAGAAATTAACGATTATATACAAAGTGAAGCTAAGAGTAATGTTGACATCATAATGGGTGTTGGTGAAGATGAAACGTTAGGAGAGGCCATTTCTGTAACAGTAATTGCTACGGGGTTTAATATTGAACAACAGATGGAAATTAGTGCTACAGAGTCTAAGAAAATTGTGCATAATCTAGGTGAGATACGTTCGGCACCGCAGCCACTTACAACTCCAGTTCCTGTTAAAGAAGAAAAAGAACAGAAAGTTGTAAAATATACGCTTGAAGATATTGAAGTAGAAGAAGTGCCAAAAGCAGAAGAACCCTTGAATGAGTTGATCCCTACAACTGAGTTGATTAAAGATATCAATGTAACGTATGAAGAAATTTCTATTGAAAAAATAGATGATTTTGTTATTACACCTGTAGTGAAAGAAACGCCAGAAGTTGAGGAAAGAGAGGAGGAGAATCAGGTAACATTGACATTTGATTTGCCATTAACGCCAAGAAAAGAAAAAGTTGAAAGCCAACATGACTTGATTTCTAAGATTGATGAGATTAAAGTTGTTGATGCAGAGCATGTAAATCCTGTGGCTACAACTTCTGATGGAAAGATTAAATATGGTCTTGAAGATTATATGGATAAAGAAGAAAAAGAAATAAACAAAGTTGTTAATCAGCCGATAGATGACGAAGAGTTGCGATTTGATATTCGCGTTGAGAATTCGGCAAATAGATCTAGTGTAATTGTCGAAGATGAAGATGCATCGCCACTTAATTTAACGATTTCTGAGTTGCAGCAAAAGGCAGAAGAACGAAGAGAAAAAATGAAAGAATTCAATTATAAGTTTACAAATAGAGTAAATAAAAATATAGAAGAGATTGAAAATCAGCCTGCGTATAAACGCATGGGGGTTGATTTAGAAGATGTAGAGCCATCAGCAGAAATATCATCTACAAATCAGTCTAGAACAACACTAGATATAGATGAAAATAATGATATTCAATTACGCTCGAATAATTCATTTCTACATGATAATGTAGATTAATAAGACTATTTAGTTTTTGTTTGTTGAGAAAACCCAAATCTTCCCTTTTTATGATTTGGGTTTTTGTTTTTTACAAGTTTTAATTACTCCATTTTTTTCAATGCTGTTTTGTTATCTTTGTGACCCAAAATTAATACGATGAGTTTACAAAAAGATATTATGGTAGCGCTTAAAGAAGCCATGAAAGCAAAAGACACTGTTGCATTAGAATCGTTAAGGGCTGTTAAATCTGCTATTTTGTTGGCACAAACCGAGAGTGGTGCTAAAGAAGAACTTTCTGAGGACCAAGAGCTGAAAATATTGCAGAAATTAGTAAAGCAACGTAAAGATAGTGCTGCTATTTTCTTAGAACAAGGCAGACAAGATTTAGCAAATCCTGAATTAGCGCAGGCTACCGTGATTGAGCAATTTTTGCCAGAACCTTTAAGTGAAGAAGAAGTTGAAAAAGTAGTTGTAGCAACTATTGAAGCTACAGGCGCTTCTGGTATGAAAGATATGGGGAAAGTGATGGGTATGGTGTCGAAAGAACTTGCTGGACAAGCAGACGGGAAAACAATCTCTACTATTGTAAAAAAGAATTTAATGTAAATAGATCTTTATTTTAGATTATAGTATTGGCCCCGTAGTTCAACTGAATAGAATATCAGATTTCGGCTCTGAGGGTTGCAGGTTTGAATCCTGCCGGGGTCACGAATAAATAGTTCGATAAGAAAAAACGCCAAGTTTACTTGAGCGTTTTTTTGTTTGAACTATTTTCAAAGCGGAGCTTTGTCAGGATGGCGCAAGCAATCCTTGGTTTTCAAAGCAGAGCTTTGTTAGGATGGCATAAGCAATCCTTGATTCTCAAAATGATGCTTCTTAACTATTGATGAAATCAATCCTTAAAATACTATTTTAGAGCTTTAAAGGATGGATTATCAGATATAAATTGCCTTTAAATTTTAACACTTTATAGTATTCAATCCATATATTTTATTATATTTACCATAGAAATTGCTATAATTTCAACTATATGTAAGGGGTAAATTGTATAGTTTTTAGCATAAATGGCTCATTTTTTGTGCTAACTTTAGAAATCAACTAACAAAGTAGGATAAAATATTATTCTATTTTAAGATGTAATGAATACAATTTATGTTCAAACTGCTAAACATATGGGTAAAAGGTAATGATCTTGCCGAAAGAGCTATCAATTATAGAGAGCTCAATGAATTCCAGCGTGGTTTGATCACACGATATTTTGCGTTTTACAGAAGACTTTCTTTATCGGATAAAAAACGATTTGAGTTTCGTGTAAAAAAATTCATTGAAAAGCATAACTTTATTGGTAGAGAAGGTGTTGTTATTACAGAAAAAATGAAGATATTAATATCTTCATCAGCAGTAATGTTAACTTTTGGAATGCGTCGTTATTTGTATTCAGAGTTTGATAATATTATCATTTATCCTAAAGATTATTTGTCTAAGGTTACCAATTTGAAGCATAAGGGAGAAACGAATCCTAAGTATAGAACCATAGTTTTTTCTTGGGATGATTACCTTGAAGGTTTAAAGATAGAAGATGACAACTTAAATTTAGGGCTTCATGAATTGGCACATGCTCTTCATTTTACATGCCTAAAACGTAAGAATTTCTCATCTAAACGATTCATTAACAAATTTGATGAATTACTACTTAGATTGAGAGATAGAAGATTGCAACGCAAAATTGTAAAATCAGGATATCTTCGTGAATATGGTTTTAGAAATCAATATGAATTCTTATCGGTACTAGTTGAGCATTTCTTTGAAACACCCGATGAGTTCAAACGAAAACTCCCTGAGATTTATACCTATGTAAGTCAAATGCTAAACTTAGATACTGCAGATTTTACACATAAACCTGCACTCTTTAAAAGTATCGTATTGAGTTCTGCTTGAAGTAAAATCAAAGAACTGTTCTCTTAATTTTTATTTATTTTCTAGAGTATTATTTAATTCACAATAATTTTTCTGATGGTTGTTCCTTTGGGGGTTTCTAGTATTATTAAGTAAGTTCCGCTAGGCAGGTTTAGGTTATAGTCTATTGAGTATTCATTTTGATTTTCTAGTATTTTAGCATGATTTACAGTGTTAGCGATAAGGTCTATTATTTTCATGCTAATAGGTGCCGCTTGTTGTAGTTCAACATCCGCTTTGAAAGTACCATTACTAGGGTTAGGATATACATTAAAAGTTTTAATAAAAGTAGTTTGCTCGTCTTGTTGTGTTCCGAAGTCGGTACGTTGTTGTACGATGATTTCTTTGGTGAGTGTTGCAGTACATGCTCCTTTAGTTGTCGTTAGGGTTACGAAGTAAGTACCTTGTTGGGCGAACTTTATTTCGGCATAATCTTCATTTTGTGTTACGATGGTTGTACCTTCAGAGAAGGACCAGGTTACGGTTTCTGGTACTGGATTACTTACATCTACTACTACAATTGTTTCATCGACGAATGTTTGTGTTGATACGAGGAAGTCAGCTGATATTTCTTCGTTTGAAGAGCTGATGTTGATGGTGTCTGTTGCGGTACAACCATTAGAATTTGTGATAGTAAGGGTATAAGTGCCATCATCAGTTAACTCAACAATAGGCGAAGTACTGATAAATCCATTATCACTAGTCCAGTTGTAAGCAGCACCTAGATCGTCTATGGTTGCATCGATGGTGTGTGATTGCCCTAAACAAAGTACACGATCTTCACCGAGGTCTAGGGTAAGAAGTTCAGGATCTTCCATAACGAAACTTTGTAAGGCAATACATCCTTCGTTATCGGTGATGGTTACTTCGTAGCTACCCGCTGCAAGATTAGTAATAGCAGCAGTGGTAGCACCAGTATTCCATAAATAGGTATAGGGTGCATTTCCACCCGATACGTTCAGACTAATAGCACCATTCGCATCACCATTGCATAAAGGAGGATTGATGGTACTTTCTACAGTCATCCCATCAGGTTGAATGACTTCAATACTTTCTTCTAAACTACATCCGTTAGCGTCGGTAACTACCAAAGTATAGGTTCCTACGGTGAGTCCAGTGATATCTTCAACAATGTCGCTATTGTTCCATAAATAGGTATAGGGAGCTGTACCTCCAGAGATGGTTGCATCGATGGCACCATCGGCACCCGACTGACAACTCACTACGCTGGTTACTACCAAGTCAATAGCTAAAGCCTCAGGCTCAGTAAGTGTATACGACGCACTTTCAGAGATTCCGTTATCATCGGTTACGGTAAGCGTATAGGTTCCAGCAATAAGATTAGAAGCTACAGCCGTAGTTTGGTTAATGGCAACCAAAGTTCCATTATCATCGATAAACCATTGATAGGTATAGTCAGACCCTGTAGCAAGTACTCCACCAGTTACGGTGGCTGTAAGGACACCATCACTACTTTCAAAACAAGAAACACGCTGAGTTTCCTCAATAAGGATTCCTATTGCATCAGGTTCTAGTAGTACAAAGTTTTCAGTGGTGATACAACCTGTGTTATCGCTTGCCGTAGCAACATTGGTATCACGTACGGTAAGGGTATAGGTTCCTTCTCCTAGATTGTCAATATCTTGATTCGTAGAAAGCACTACACCATTAGTATCTGTCCATTGATAGGTATATCCAGCAGTTCCTCCACTCACGGAGATATCGATACTACCGTTAGTAGCTCCCGCTGAATTAGGATCAATAAGATCAACGAGTTCAATAGTTAAAGGCTCATTAGGTGCTGTGAGTTCAAAAGATAGAAATACATCACATAGGTTTTCATCAACTACAGAGAGATTATAAGTTCCAGAAGGTAGATTAGCAATGTCTTCACTGGTACTAATGACAGTACCACTACTGTTTGTCCAAATAAAGGTATAGTTACCCGTTCCACCAGTTACGGTAATATCGATGGCACCATCACTACCACCAAAACAGCTGATGTTGGTTAGATTCTCTACTACTTGTATCGCTATAGGGTCGTTAAGTGTATAGTCGAACTGAGCGGTATCACCACTTCCATCAGAAGCAATCACGCGATAGGTAGCTGCACCACGATTGCTAATGACTAAGTCTGTCAAACTAAGCGATTCAAAGACACCATTGTTATCAATAAACCACTCAACGGTATAGTTACCATCTCCACCAAAAGGTTGTGCTTCTAACTGCCCATCGCTGCTTCCAGGGCATGATATGGAGACAGGTTCGATAATAGTAACAGAGAGTGGTTGTGGTTCAGTAAGACGCTGTGTTATGGTTGCTGTACAACCATTATCATCGGTTACCAGTAGGGTATAGTTACCATCGGTTAAACCGGATATATCCTGATCGGTACCTACAGTACTACCACTTTCATCTGTCCATAGATAGGTGTAGTCACTAGCTACAGTTCCACCCGATACAGATACGTCAATAGCACCATTAGGACCATCTACAGTTGTTGGATCAACGACGTTGTCGATGGTAATATTAATAGTGCCAGGTTGTGTAATCACTACAGAGCCATTAACAGTACAGCTATTTTCATCGGTTACAGTATAAAAATATTCACCGAAGGGTAAATCAGTTCTATTGGCTGATGTAATGGTAGTATCGTCTGTCCAAGAGATGGTATAAGCGCCGGTACCACCACTAATGACAAGGTCGATAGTTGCATCAGCAACACCGTTACAAGAGATATTGGTTTGTGATGGTGTTACAACTAACAGATCAGGTTCAGTAAGTGTATAGGATTGAGTTACAGATACACTTTGGCTATCGGTTACAGTTATCGTATAGGTACCAGCAGGAATATTTGCAAGTTGTTGATTGGTTGTATCATTGTTCCAGAGATAGGTATAGGGTGCACCATTACCACCGGTACCTTGTGCACTGATAGTGCCTGTGTTCCCATGACAATCGATAGCTTGTATTTCTGTAAACTGTACAGAAAGTAGTGGTGGTTCTTGTATTGGTGTGGTAGCTGGATTAGGAGCAACAGTACAGCCATTATCATCGACGACGGTTACACCATAATCACCAGGTGCTAGATTGGTTATTTGATTAACGGTTGTGGTAGTATAGGCAGCCCCATCTCGTGTCCAATTATAGGTTAGATTACCCGTACCACCTGTTACAAATACAGAAATACTACCATCATCGGCATCATTTTGTGTGATTTGCGATATGTTATCAAAAGCTACGGTAAAGGCTATTTGAGGTGCATCAATTGCTATAGTAATAGGTGTTTGTGCAATACAACCAACAGCGTCTCTTACGGTAAGTGTATAACTACCTTCACCAAGTCCAGAAAATGTTGGAGACGTTTGCCAAGAGCCATCAACTCCATCTTGTATAGAATATTCGTATGGAGGTGCACCATTTTCAATATTTGTAAAATTAATAACTCCAGTTGATTGACCATAACATAGAACATCTTGTTTAGTATAAGAGAATGTGATAGGATCTACAGGTTGAATTACAAACTCTGCGCTTTGTTCGGCTGAATTGGCTATTTCTGGGTTGTTTGGGTCAAGTTCACTATCGGGAGGATTACTATATTTAGAAATCCATCGTAAACGATAGCGGCCTGGTTCTAGAAATCCGTTCGAGGGAGAATAGGTAAAACTGTTACCAGCATTGATATCGTTATTGGTTAGAATAGGAATATTGCTACTTCCATCGTAATAGTCGAAAGCATTTGTATCGGTATTAAATCGTTCTAGATAGAGTAGCATACGTTCGTTCTGAGCAGCATCAAGTGCTCTATCAAACTGAGCTATAAAACCACCATCATTGGCATCGCTACAAGTCATTTGAACCACCTGTGGTGGATCTTCTAATAACTGAGGGGAGCATAATATATATTGATAACTAATAATTTCTGACTCATAAAGATCGTTGCAAGTATTTATTTTAAAATGTATAGGAAGTGTTGGATCTAATTCAGGAATATCGGATGATTCTACAAATATTTTATTCTTATTTTGATACTTGCTAGGTAAAGGTTTATAAGATAAAGTACCAACAGAGTACTCCCAGTTAAAAAAAGCATTTTCTTCTTCTCCGAAACCAGTATTTAATTCTAAAGGAGCACACTGATAAAACTCATTTGAACCACCAGTTTCTTTGATAGAAGCGATTGGTATTAATTGAAATTTTTCGGTATCATCTAAAGTTGTATTTGGTGTAGCAGAAAAATCAAAATTGTGAGGACTGCAATTATATAAATATGGATAAGTAACATCCCAAGGATATTCATTATAACTTGGAAAGATGACTATATTATTACCAAAAAAACGTATGGCAACAACCTTGCTAGGAACATCAATTTCTAAATTATTACTTTCTCCCAAGTATGTAGATAAAGATAGTACCCTCACTTCATTTCCATTTTCTAAAACTAAATTAAAATTTGAGGTACAAATGGAATTAGCACCGCCACAAAGAACAGCATTTCCTTTAGTCTCAAATCTATATTTAAACTGACCTGCAACTTGAGTCAAACTAAAAATAAGGCATACCAAAAAAACAACTTTTTTCATCTTCATTCTATTTAATACACCACTTCAATTTCATTCCATTTACTTATCGTACCATCTTTAAATATGGCTTTAATACCATAATAGTAGGTAGTATTTATATTCAGATCTTCGTCAATTAACTGTCGCTTGTCAGAACTTGCTGTTCTAAACAAACTAAATTTTCCCTCTTTTTTCTTTTTATAAATGAGAAATTCTTGCACATTATCTTCTTTATAACGCCAAAACAGATTGATTTGTTTCTGCTCTCTATTCACATTGGCATATAAACCTCTTACTTCTGGTTTCACTAATGTTTTAATAACATCTATTGCTACAGGAGGTGAAGGTGGACTTTCCAATCCAGTTTTATCTATGGATACCAAAGTGTATAAATACTTAACCCCAGGATTGATCTGCACGTCTTCGAAATACGATGTGGTATCAGATGCTGTTTCAAATACTTTTTCCCACAAATCAGTTTGAAGGTCAGACGCTTTTCTATATACGATTTCTTTTGCGACATCGTCTGAAGAACTCTTAATCCATTTTAAAATAATTTTATCTTCTTTTTGCTCATAGCTATCGAACACTGGCGATGTTGGTGGAATCTTATCAGGACGTTTCAATACCAAAACATCAGAATATTCAGATTGATTATAACGCTGATCTAAGGCTTGAATTTTATAATACACATTTTTATTAAAGGTTACGACATTAACAGTATCTATAAATGAAGTTGCTTTTTTACTATATTTATTAAGCATACTGAATTCCTGATTAGGGCGATTAGCTCTTAATATTTTATAACCTCTTAGGTCAAGTTCTGTGTTAGCATTCCAAGAAAGCTGTACTACGCCTAAGGTATCAATAGTTCCTGTTAAGCCACTAGGTTTAACGGGAGGTACAGAATCTATAGGTTGCACCATATTGGGCGATGAAGATAAACTTTGACCATTTTTACCAATAGCTTTTAGCTTAAAATAATTAATTGATTTTAATTGATTATATGTATAGGTTCTTGTAGTAGGTGTTATACCTTCCTTTACTATTTCATAAGGACCTACTGCTTTGTCAGCCCTAAGAAGATCAAATTGTTTTACTTCAGCTTCTTGTTCTTTAGGGTATGTCCACTCTAATAACACTTCTTTATCTGAGATCATTATATTATTCTCAAAGAAAGGAACAGCAGTAATACCTTTGTAAGCAAACAATTCAACTGCATCTGATGGCGGACTTTTTTCATTAAATGCTGAAATCCCAACTACGCGATACCAATATTTTTTATTGAATACGGCAACGCTATCCGTAAAGGAAATCCCTGATGATGTATTATCTGCTAACTTCGTAATAGGCACTTTATTAACTTTTACAAAATTTTTACCATCTGTCGATTTTTCTAAATCATACGCGGTATAAAAATTAAGCATAGACTCATATTCCCAAACTAATACAAATGATTGTTTATAGTAATACCCTAGAAAATCAATTGGCTTTGGTAAATTTTCTTCTTCGGATGGACTAATGAAAACGCCTGATTTATCAATATCCATAATTTCTGAAGGAACTTCGGATCGAATATTATATAAGTACTTTTCATTAGGTTTCACATTGGTATCTATAAATCCTAATCCAGCGTATTTTGCCACTTCAAAATCTTGATCTATCACGAACATCGAGAAAGCAAACCTTCTGTCGAGTTCTTCACTTTCTTGAATAACTTTAAGTACTTTATTATTAGCGTTATCATTCATTTCGAAATCTTCACCATACAGTGCTTGTGCTGCTACGGCAGCTCTGTCATTTTGTTGCACAAAAGATTCCCATGCTGACAAAGGCTTCGGTTTAATGACACCATCACCCAAAATAATTTTTTCAGGTTTTGCTAAAGGTTGCCCATCTCGTAAAATAGTAGTACGCTCAATAGTATATCCGTATCTAGTACCATACAGCCAAGCATATTTGTTATTTACACCCCAGCGCAATAGTATTTTATCTTTTTTAGCTCGTGCTTTTACAACTACAGTTGGATTTTGAGAAGTTTGAATGGTATCTTGAGAAAAACTTTGAATACAAAAGAAACTTAATATTAAAATGATGCTATGTTTATACAAAGAATTCATTAAAATTCATTTTTAAATTTGATAATTGTTGCATTACCTGAGGTTTGATTTGGTAATATATATTCTACTTTTACTTTATAAAATTCTCTTCGTAAATATGGGAATGTACCATTAATAATATAACCATACTGTTGATAAATAGTAGGGTGCGCAGCAGCACCGTTAGGATACTTATTCACTAATAGATATTGTAAGCGTTTAAAATCACTATGATAGATACGAGCCAAATGCCAACGGAATGGGAAATTTGTTCTCAAATATCCATGGTCAGGCATATTTGATGCATAATGGTCATACGATGTTGTTAGTAAAAGATTTCGAATAGGTGGTAAACCTAAAATAGCTTCATCTCTATCAACTTTTAAATCTCCGTCAAGCGGATAGTTTTGATACACTAAAGGATAAACATCATTCGTGTAATAAAAATCTTCTTGTACACCTTCAAGTTTCAATAAGGGTTTAAAACCAGTGTACACCGTACCCTTTACATCATTTACTCCGAAAGGTTCAGCATCACTAATACTTAGCCCCATTGCACCTACCTGAGACATGCCTTGGTCAATAAGTGTATAATAATTAGTAACACTTAAGGCATTTATTTTTCTATCTAATGTGCTATACCTACTTGTATTAAAATTAAATATGAGTCGTTCAAAAATAGCATCGGTACTTCCTGTACCACTTACTGTATTGGTAGATATAGAAACATTATCATTAACCTGAATATTGTCAACAGCTGTTGTTGCTTGTTGTTCGCTACCAATTTTAGAAGTAATTAATCTATAGGTATATTGAGTTTCCTTTTTGAAATTAGTAGGTAGGTCAAAGTTTAGAACATTATCATTTCTATCATAGGTAAAACTTACTTGTTGAGTTTCTTGATTTTCATCAATAAAGAACAATTCATCATTGTAGCCATCAATACCAAATAGATAATCTTGTCCTTGTTCTAACTGAATAAATCCTGTAGTACTTTCATCTGGTAAGAAATATTTTTGGTCAATCACAGGATACATAGCCGTAATATTTCTATATGGAATATACGTTGGTGCATCACCTGTTGTGAACGTAATTGTTTTTTCCTCTAAGATTACATTACCGTTTTCATCTGTAACTAATTTCCAAGTTCCATTTACTTTTTCCTCAAAACCAACTTTAACAGTAACCGTAATATCTTTTTGTGGCGGTAAAATATCATCAGATTCAAAAGTCAATAAGTCATTTTGATTATTCCAGATAAGCTCACCAGGAATGTTATTGCTCCCTTCTTTGGCAATAAACTCTTTTAAGCTCACCTTATAGGTTTTTCTACCGGAATCCTCTTCGACGATTAATTCTTCATTCATCGAAGCATTAAAAGCTACTTGTATTGCATCAAAAACATCTACATTTCTGGTGTCATCAGAAGGAACTATATCTGATATCATAGCTATATTTTGTAGCCCAGTTTGACCTATGAGTTCACATTCTTCACCAATAATTATCTTTAAACGTGCTTTAACTGTCACTATATCTAATACACGTACTTTGATGCCTGCATATCCTTTTAAATACCAGGGGTTCGGAAATTGACCTTGTGCTAACGTAGCTAGACCCGCCTCTAATATTTTAATTCGTTTTCTAAATCCAAAAATTTTAATTTTCACACCCAGTTCACCCACTAAGTAAGCATAAAGTTGACCGGTAGCATACCATCCATCAATACCCACACGTTCTTCACTACCGCGACAAGTGGCATCTCCAAAATTACGTATCATCAAGTCAAAGCCTACACCAGCTTCTGCTTGAGCATACACAATACCCCAATCGAAGCCCATTCCTAATCTAAAGGTAGCTCCGAAAGCATACCCGTTTCCTACTGCTAAGTCATCGTCAAAATTTCTACCAAAAGCCAGCTCTTCAGCCGTTAGATCGAGAATGTCTATAACAATTGGATCTGGTTTAGCTGGATCTGGTAAAATGGTTCCGGTCATATAATAGAGATTAACCGAGGCTTTAAATGCACCAATAGGAATATCACGTACTCCAAATCTTTTTTCAGGAGTACCAACATAAATATACCAGTCATCTGGAGCATTGTAAAATTCTAAATAGCCCAATCGGTTCTTCTCACCTTCACCCTTAATGGCTCCAGCGTTTAAGAATACATCAAACATTCCCCAGTAGGTCTCATTTTCAAAATCGAAATCTATACCCACCTGAGCAGCAAATAATTCTTTACCAGTTAATAAATCTGGGAAAACATGCGTAGCGAAATAATTAATACCTTCTTTATCGATTGAAAGTTCATGAAAATTCCCCAAGGTTTGTTCTTTATCAGCAACTTTCTTTTGCATGTCTTTAGTACTGCCAAAAGGCTGAAATCTACCATCATCACCTTTACTAGAACTATTACCCGTCATTAAAGAGGCAGCTCCGTAGAAGCCAAGTCTATTAATACCGCCACTTGTGTTAAAACTCATTTCAATGGCTACGAGTCCTAAAAAGGTTGCCGATTTTTTCACTTCAAAAGCGGCTAGGGCTTTAAACCCAAAATCTATGGATTTGTCAGGGGCATAATAAATACCAGACATCGAACTGGCTCGTTCATCAACACCTGCTTTTCGCATATGATGATAGACACCACCGCCAAAATCATAAATTTTAAAATTTTTCTGATTAGAACCTGTTGGATGCCCATAAGCGTCAACATACCAATAGCGATAATCATCTACATTACCAAAAATGCCTTTAGCACCTAGTTCAATTCCTAAACTTTCAGAATATAGGTCTAAAGAACCCGTGAGTCCTTTACCATACAATTCATGCTCTCTAAAAAAGTGCAGTTTGCCACTAAACTCGAAAGACTTTCTTTTTACATCTACAGATACTGAATCTACCGCTATCTTTTTGTATTTCCAACGTAGATAGTCGCCTTCTTCAAGTTCACCTATGATTCTAAGTCGCACATCACCTTTTATACCTGACTTGTCTAGATTTATATAACTATTAAACCCAATTTCAGCATGATTATCCGGGAAATCTGTATCACCAGATATATTATAGAAACCTAACTGAAAGCCATATATTTTTGGGAGTGCTATAGTATCTTTATATCCTATATATTCTATGTTAAGGTAGGGACGACTAGCAGTTTGTATTTTAAAATTTTGAAAGGATAACCCCTGAAAATCAAGCTCTTTAATGTCTCCTAATGCTGAATTTAAAGTGTCTATAGCTTCTTCTTGTTCACTATTAAAAGACATCAATCCTGTAAGGTTAGCTTCTGGTAGAAACTTATCGTCTTTTACTTCTAGTTTTACATACGAATCACGAAAGAGTTTGGCTTTCGATTTGAAAACATTAAAATCTACATCTTCTTGTATGTCAACACGTAAACTGTAATTTCTATCGGCCGAAATTAAGCCACGATATTTTAAACCACCATGTGAAATACTATCTATACGTTGTCCTGATGTTTGCGTAGTATCCTCAACAACTTCAGTAGAAATGGGTAGTACAATACGTCCATCAAATTTTGCTTTTACAAACTGGTTTACTTGTATATCTACCTCAAGATTATCGAGTGAGAATTGCCATTTACTAACATCACCGTCATTAATACTTAATATATTTTTAGCATAAAAATTACCAGAAGCGCCAAAGTTGTCTATTAATAAGTTTTTAGCGCCAACCATAATACGCTCATCAGAGCCTTTCTTTTTAAACTCTGGAGGTAACATAATGCTTATTTCTTTAGAATAAAAACCCCGCCATAAAGCCTCGTTGCCTGGTATTAGTAATTGCTGCTGGGTATAAATAGGGGGAAAATTAACTTTAGTCAAAGCGTTACGAGTATCACTCAAATCTAATACCGTATTTTTCATTTGAAATCCCCATTTGGGCAACTTTACAAGTTCAAAAGGAGGTAAGTTCACTTCTAAAATAAGATCTTCTAATGAGGTAGCAGCTACTCTAAAACTAGCACCTACATAGCTATCATTACTTGTTGGTTTCGTATTATTTTCTGCACCAGGTTTTAATTTATTTGGATATTTATGGGTGCCATCTGCTTTTAAAGGTACTGCTACTGTTTTTGCTATACGTACATCAGCAGAAATTGCTACCTCTTTTACTTTACCTTCACAATCAATCACAACATAGGTGGCATTATCATCTGGATTTCCATCACTTTTATATCCACCCTTAAATGTTAAAAGCCATTGCCCACTATTTTGGGCAACAGGTACATCTTTCAATAAATACAATTTCGCTTCACCATAGATACCACCCGTATGCGATAATTTTACACCACTAGCGCCAAAATATAATTCAGCATTTAATGCAGGTATTTCAAGTTTAGCAAAGAGATCTAATTCACTATATTCTGGGTAAAGTTTAGCTTTGATTACACCAATGGTAATGGAAGTTTGATTGCTTGTTTCAGGTACATTGCTACCGGCACTAGTACCTCCAAAACTTTTTCTAATACCTACAGGTAGTTGTACGAGCTCATTACCAACCATCTGATCTATAAAATTATCGTTTTGAATAATTTTATCTAGAATCTTATTAGCAGCACTCACCATAGAGTCTTGCTTTATGCTCGTCTCATCGTCTTTGTTATTGTACCATTTGTTAAGGTTTTCTTTTATAAATTCTGCTACATCACCCGTGCCAATATTATTTGTTGTAGAAAAGGTTTCTAACTCTGGAAAACTTCTAAATTGATTGCTACTACTAGCCGTTGGACTACTATAATGCCCAGCTAAGGTCTTAACCGTCTCATTAAGATTTGCTAAATCTGTATACACTGTTTTTTGTTGTACTGCTGTAGAATCTTTAGGGTCTGTAGTTGCCCAAAGTGTTACCGTATTTAACAGTAAGAGTATTAGTATGTAGCAATGTTTTTTCATAAAATTCAACTATTTTTTGAGTTTACCTTCCAATAGCCTCTTGTGCCTCCAATACGTTCTAAATAACCTTTTTCTTGCAATACATTAAAATGTTTTTGTATGGCAGATTCGTTTATTTTGATTATTCTAGATAACTTTGCTTTGCTAATGGTAGTGTCTTGGTCAATTAAATTTAATATTTGCTTTTGTCTATCAGATATGTCTTTTAGATGCGCTATTGGACTACTTATTGGACTACCTATTGGACTACCTATTGGACTACCTGTCTCTATTTCAAAAGGAAAGATCATACGAATAAAATTATCAGAAAAATAAAAGCAATCTTTGTTGTAGAATTTTAAAATTCTAGGCACACCAGATCCTAACTGTTCTACTAATCTTAGATCCTTATAAATTCGAATTAACTCCTTATTTCTAGGTACAGAATACCCTTCAAAAAATTCACTTTTATTTAATCCTTCAGGTAGCCCGCCTGCAGATGTGATCTCTATTCTGTTAGAAAATAACTCAAACTTTGGCGACACCTCTTTACTATAATCATTATACACAAAAGCATTAATAATAGCTTCCCTTAGCGCAATAGCATGCCATAATTGCTTCTGTTCACGTTGTTTCTCGGTAATTCTAGTATGCGTGCTATTTTCTAAAGTAAACTTATCAAGCACCTTAAAGGTGGCTTTTATAACAGATTCATATCCATATTCGTTACTTTCTATTACATCTAATCTATCATTAGTTCGATATCTAGCTACTTTTATAGAAATATTATTTTTATCAGAAACCAAATATGCTACATAATTGAAATCCTTTTCTTCTGTTAATAATTCTAAATTTTTTGCAAATTGACTAGGTAACTCAATGCCTATTTCTTGATAATAAATTTTTAATTGACTAAACGATAACCCTTGAACTGGTGATTTAATTTTACTAATAGAGTTGCGTGTTCTTTTTGCGAATACATTATCTATGGTATGTTGATTCATAGGTTCAGCTGCTGTACCTACTCTAATAAAGCAACCTTTAGGTGTCATACCATATTTAGTATAGTAATATGGCTTTTCTGTTCCGCTAGCTACTATAACTTTGATAATAGTTTTTTCTTGTTTTGGTTCTATAACAATATCAAATAAACCTAAAGCAGAAGGGCTGATATTATTTTTTAGCTTGTCTTTTAGTTGAAGTGCTATTTTATCTACATTCTCTAAGCCTATTACCCTACCACTGTCGTCAATACCTATATATAGAATACCACCTTCTCTATAATTAAGAAATGCAATAATCTCTTTTTCTATAAAGTGGGTAAGTTGTTTTTTGTATTCTATACGATTGGTTTCCATCTAATTATTTTAATACCGTTTTTGTTGTACAGCTATTGAATGATACCACACGAACGGATTCGTGCGGAAGCGTGGGATTATGGAATTTATAGTTACGACTCATTACTTCTTGTCTTATTTTTCTATTTTTTACTTCTTATTTTTTATTTTTTTATCGTTATACTACTTTTTATTTAATACCACACGATACAATCGTGCGGTAGCGGGGTACCAGCTCATTACCAATCATCTAATCTATAAAATTATCGTTTTGAATAATTTTATCTAGAATTTTATTGGCAGCACTCACCATAGAGTCTTGCTTTATACTGGTCTCATCGTCTTTGTTATTATACCATTTGTTAAGATTTTCTTTTATGAATTCTGCTATATCACCCGTGCCAATATCATTTGTTGTAGAAAAGGATTCTAACTCTGGAAAACTTCTAAACTGACTACCAGAACTCGCTATAGGCTTACTATAATCACCAGCTAAAGTTTTTACCGTTTCATTAAGATTGGAGAGATCGGTATAGACTGTTTTTTGTTGTACAACTGTAGAATCTTTTGGGTCTGTATTTGCCCAAATTATTAAATTACTTAACAGCAATAAGAGTAGTATGTAGCAATGTTTTTTCATAATAACATCTTGGTATATTATTTTGTTTTTACTCTATTCATTTATTTATTCTAGCAATCCGGTTTCAATCAAACTATATTTCTTATTATATATTTTATAGTCTTTAAGACTCTTATATTTAATGATTAAATTTTCTTCACTTACAGCTGCAGATAATAATTGATATTTACCAAAAGGAAACGCTACATTTGCAGAGTTCTTGGTTTCTAAATCATATATTATTACTTCCCTAGATCTTACTATAATTAATTTATTATTCTCAAAAAGATTGATTACAAATTCGTTATTACGAGCAACACTATTTGTAGGCAATTTTATGAACGTATTGTTCTGTGGTAAAAAAAGAACGAAACCATTTGTCAAAGGAATTAGGATAAATTTACTGTCTTCTGATTCAAATTTAAAACCATCTAAATTAGGCACAAGTGCACTGTATTTTCCTCCTATATATTCATTTTCTATTTTTGAACCATTCACTAGAAAATTATACTTGTATTGAAGTCTTCCATAATTAGGCTCTTCAAGGTCTAATATTTCCAAGTATATATTTTTATTTTTTGATGTGTATGTATAACCAGATTTACTCATCTTATGATTTTTCTCTTTTTTATATTTTTTAGGTTAGTGATAACTCTATTATAAATTTAGGTTATAGGTTTGTAATTTAACAAGTAAGCATACAGTTCAGACACTAAATTACTTACTGCTTCATGCTGCTTTCCATTTTGCCCTGAGGCCGCAGTTTTATAAATATCAACTGCCCATTCGCAAAATTCTTTCCAATCCTTTACTTCATTTATTCTCTTCAGAATCATTATCCTCGGCAATGGAGGCATGAATAAAAATTTGCTAATATCTTCTTTTGGTAGAGAATTGACCTTATTCATAACTTGCGATACATTTTGGTACTCATCAAAAAATGGTAAAAGATCTTCAAAAACCATTTTTTGTAAACTACCTCTAATTTTTTGTAAATCACTTACATTAGAAATTTCCACATTAAACATTTGTTCATAGCTTCTGCTTCTTTTATGAATTGTATACTGTAAATAACCAATATTATGTTTTTTATATAACGGTTTTAGGATTTCTTCAACCTCAGGAAAAGCTTTATAACCGTTAACCTGATTACCCAAAACATAAACACCTGGATATTTACTATAAGAAAAAATTATTTCTGAATTTTTATTCCTTAGTGATACGGATCCCGCTCCAACACTTATCGGTCTATAATCGATGTCTTCTAATACATTTTTAATTCCTTTTATAAGGTTTCTTTTATCCATTATATCATATTTTTTTAATACCTGAGATAGTATCACCATTCTCAGAATCATAAACTTTAAGCCCTTGCTGCCGCACGAATCCTTTCGTGTGGTTATAAAATCTATTCATAATATTCAAAATATTAATATATTTTTAATTAATCCTTTTTCTCCGGCGTAATCTTTTGCACTACTATATACATAGTCTTCTGCCTTATATACCAATCCTGTTACAACAGGATTTTGATGTATATAATTTATTTTTTCTCTTATCACTGCATTGCTCCATAGTTCTATGGGTTTATTATCATGCCTCCAAAATTGATAGTTATTGACATTTGATGCTTTTGATGCAGCTTTACTAAATTGTTCTAGCAAAAACTCTTTTCTGCTTTCTCTCGGGTTTTCTTTTATAGCTTTTACAATGGCTTTGCTGGTAAACCTTTTAAAATCACCTAGTATTTGCTCTGGCTTTTCTTCTTTTATACTTCTAAAAATAAGATGTACATGGTTAGTCATTATACACCAAGCTATAATTTCCATACCTTTTTCTTTTTGGCAGAACACTAAACTATCTATCAAAATATCTTTGTATTGATTTCTTGTAAATACATCTAGCCATTCTATCACGGCAAAGCTTACAAAATATAAGCCTTCAGGATTATGGAATTTATAATTACGACTCATTACTTCTTGTCTTATTTTTCTGTTTTTTACTTCTTATTTTTTATTTCTTTATCGTTATACTACTTTTTATTTAATACCACACGATACAATCGTGCGGTAGCGGGGCTAATGACCGAGTCTGTTTTGTTATCAGTTTTAAAGACTTCTGTTAAATAGGCTTCTGTAAATTCTGCAATATTGGGATCTGGATTGTTAAAAATTGCATTGCTATTATATGCGTTTAGCTCTGGGAAACTTCTAAACTGATTGCTACTACTAGCGGTTGGGCTACTGTAGTGCTCAGCCAACGACTTTACCGTCTCATTAAGATTTGCTAAATCTGTATAGACCGTTTTTTGTTGTACTACTGTGGAATCTTTAGGGTCTGTATTTGCCCAAAGACTTAGTGAACCAAACAGCAGTAAGAGTAGTATGTAGCAATGTTTTTTCATATCATTAATTGCCTCTGTCATTATTAATCAAAGATTATTTTTGTTCCGCAAGACTTTGAACTTTTTTCTGTAATATATTGGATAATGTTTTCCTTTTCTTCATCTGAGATTTTCTCACTATCAAAAGGATACTCCCATTTTTTAAAGCCTCTTAAATCAGCATAAAATATTGGAGGATTAAAGGTTAATTCACCTGAAACTTTAGTTTTTTTCTCTCCGTATTGGATGAGAATTGTCCCTCTTGAAATAATAGAATATTCGATTTTCATTTCTTATCTTATAAATATTGTTGTTTCTTCTAAGGTTTCTGCATTTATTGCTATAATTTTGGTGACCTTTTGATTATCCTTTAGCCTAGGAAACTCAACAGTTTCCCAAATATTATTTGGTCTTAATTCTGAACCTAAAACTACCCTTACCTCTCCAGAAGCTTGATTTGCATAAGATGCAGAAACATCCTCCCAAATTTTGATTATTTCTGGGTTTGAACTATCCCAAGTTGGCATATCAATATTCTTACTTGAAATTAATCCTTCTAATGTAGTTCCACCTTTACTTTGTGCTATCTCAAGGGCTAAATCCTGAACTCCTATTCCCTGAGATGTTCTACCAGACCAGAAAAAGGCCGTACTCGATTCAGTTTTTAAGTAATCGGCTATTTCATCAACTCTATTAAATTTTATCAATGCTTTTCCAACTAATTCGGAAAAGAAAAATATTTTGTCATCAATAATTTGTCGGTATTCAGTTGGAATTCCGTTACCTTCTGGCATTTTCAATTTTGTTGCAAATATTCTAAAGTTAGTGTATTGAGCGAGCAGTATTTCCCTAATGCTACTTTTAGTTTTAATTAAATCTTTAGTGGCTTGAGGAATATTTCTTACTACATTTTTTAGCCCAACAGCCCCATTTTTTAGCCCAACTAATGCCATCGCACCGTTGTAATAGTTAATTGTCTTGCCTAGGTCGCTGTTTGGGTCAATATTAGCCGCATTCAAGTAAATGTTTCCTGCGGCACCGACTACTTCGGCTAAAGCCCATAGCCTTCGTGCCCAATGTACTTTTGTTGCTAATGCAGTACCACCACTTCCAATTATAGTAGCGACGTCGATTGTTAATATAACTCCGGTCTCAACAGCTTTATTGAATTCTTTTTGAGACTTATATTCTAAAAATATTGCTGGGACAATATATCGATCTTCGCCTACAGGTTCTATGCCATTTATAGCTGTGGTAACTAATGGTAAATTGTTATTTGTAATTATGATAACAGGATCTAGAGGATCAAGTTTTACAGTTTCGAAGTCACTGTCTTTTGCCCAAACAGGTACTACAGAGGCTGATGACAAAACTTTTAACCATCTGTCGATCTCAATTTCATTATTGTCGTTTAATTCACCTTTGAATTTTGCTGAATTCAAAGAAATGACGAAGCTTCCTACATGAGGGAAATCAAAGCTATACGGCGACAATGAAACTACTTGTCCTAGTAAATCTGGGTTGTCTATTGGTTTAATTCTATCTCGCCAGACTTCTGGTTTGAGATTGTAAATAGCGAGTAACCCACTAATGAATGAAGTAAAATTATCACCATCAAAGGGGTTTATCGACCTGTCATTAATTTTGCTAATTAGGTTTAATAGTAAAGTATTTTTATTATCACTACCTTCCAATAAAGTTAAGAAGTCAGAATAATTACTGCTATTTATGGCGGCCATCAATCTTAAAAGACCAATCTCGCTTCTTTCTTTAATTTCATCTGAACTGCCTAATTGGCTAAAAACTTTACTTAAATTTTCCCAACTAAGTTGTCTCAAAGTAGATAGACATATCTCTTTGTCTACTATTAAGGAAAGCATTTCCTCATCAGTGTAAGGTGTTTTACCGAAAAGAGTGTTTAGTTCCAGTAAATCTGCAGCTATCTTTTCTTGAGTACAGATATTAGAATTGGCGTCATTTTGAATTAGTGAGGCCAAAGAATTTGTAATAAAGCAAGATGGATCAGGACTGAAAAACGTTCCAGTTTTTTTATTATAAGATGTTTGCCATTTGCCACCTAATTGAGAAATTAATTCTAATACTGGTAATTGTACTGAATTCCATGAAATAGAATTGTACAAATAATTACATCCATCATTCTCCAATTTGTAGGAGATATAAACGTTTCCTGATGTTTTGTATGTTATTGCTCCTGGAAATTCTTCTCCCTCTTTTGTAGCATAGTTAGTGAAAACACCATTGTTGAATCTGGCTCGATAAGTTTTGACTTTCTGCCAACTTGTTTTTTCTACATCAGTATACTCATAGATGCTTAATGAATAGATTGTATATTGATAGCTAGTGGAAATTCCATTAATAACAAATTTGTTGGCATCATTAATGGAAATCTCATCAATTATCTTTCCAGAAGGTTCAATACCGACTGCCGTATCTGAACCAAGGTCAAAGGATTCTATTTCGACGAAAGTAATTGCACTTTCACTATCCTCATCATCCTGAAACAAGCCAAGTTGCAAGCCTTTATCACTCATTTTGGCCCAGTTAGGATAGGCGAGTTCGGTACCTTCGGCATAATCCATTAACCAGGTTGCCGCTTTGCCAGAATTATCCGGGTTATCACCGAATGGGTGGCCTAATGAGAATACTCCATGCCCTAATTCGTGTGCTGCAACAGTAGCCACGTTATCTTTGCGCTCTAGACTATTATCATCTCCTAAATGTGCTTCAAATAAAAAGCCCCACTGACGTGTTTTGGGCATAAAGCCACTTAAGGCTTTAGTTACCGATATGGAACCGTCTATTACAAAAATATGATAGGCTTTGCTGTCATAATTATCAAATTCATTTTTATAATAGTCTTTGATAGCGCGTAATTCTTTAGGGTAATCTGAAGCAATACCACTACCATTATAATCTATTTGTCCGTTATCAACATCAATGTCCCAAACAGATTCTGGTATCGTAATGGTTTGCGAAGGCCCCACTACTTTAAAGTTACCTGCAGCAACCTTATAAATAGCGTCTAATTTCGTTTGTAGATCGGCAATATCATCGGCTCCATTTACAAGAACGACCTGCACTTTAAGTTCGGGTTGTTTTTTAATATGATGTATAAAGAAACTACTCAATACATGTTGCTTACCATCACTATCTTTATAAGTTATAACCGCTTCTTCATTTACATAAGAATTCTTGCCTTTTACCTTAATAGTATAACCATCTCCGTTTGGTACTGCCTCAATTTTTCTACCAGAAACCGTTTTAAAAATCAGACTATCGGTATTTATGTAGTTACTACTATTGATTACTTTTACTATAAAGCTATCTTCTGCTTGTCCTTCTTGAACCGCTTTGTGTATAGGGTAATAATGTCCGCCACCTTCAATGGTTACTTTATGGTATTGATCTAACTCAAGCGTATTATCAGCTTTATCTAGACCATATTTTGTGACATTGTTTATAGATTCATAAATAAATGAGATAGGATGTTTACCAATAGTATATACAGATGGGTTGCTTACATTATGATCACCACTATCTGAAATACCATAGGTGTTTGCGGCGGTTGCGGGCCCTCCTTCTGCTGGCTTACCTGTATTGGTAATACTACCATCTGGGTTAATGGTAAACTCTTCACCCGTACTGTCGGTAATGGTATATACATCATTGGTGTCATAGTCATAGGTATGTTGTTCGCCATTTGGATCTGTAATAATAATTTGCCCGTTTTCTGTATCAACTGTAATATCATCCTGATCGATATCGTAATCTAGTTGAATGATATGATCTCTGTCATTACCGGTAAATACATCTACAACATCTTCAAATTCATCAATCACATCATCTATATCTAGTATATTACTCCAGGTTGGGTCATATATAGTTTTAATTTCGCCACTTACAAATTGATAGTCTGTATTTACCTGAATGGTGGTGAATTCTAAGGCTATTTTTATGTTTTTTAGGAAACCAACCGTAGTATATCCTTTTCCGGTAAACGAACCAGCACCCGATACTTCTTGAATTTTGACGTTAAAATCTCCCGCTTTAATAACATCACCTACCTGAAGATTGTCTAACAAGGTTTGATTAGAAATATCTATACTCGGCTCTATACCACAATTGTAATAAGCTTCGGCTTCTTCTGCCATAGTCGTAAAAGAGGTAGGTAGGGTATACGACAGCGTTCCATCTAAACAATAACCACCGATACGCCATTCGTACATAGTGTTCGGTTCTAGATCAATTACTACAAATTCTTCTCGGTTGGTATCATATTCAAACCAAGTATTGGTATTTGCAGTACCTGTGTTGCCATCTTCATCAATAGCTTTTCTGTATCCAATACGATAGTTGATGTTATCGATGTCTCCTTGCCATCTGAACGTCGCTGTTTTTGTAGAAACTTCTTCTACCGTTAAACCTGTAGGTTCAGCACAATTACCTTGATAGGTAAAAGCGAAAATTTCACTAAAACCATTATTTGCAAAAAGTCCTACTTCATCAGCTCCAGAGAGTGCAATGGCACGTACACGCCATGCATAGCGTTTTCCTTCTAAAAGCTGTGGTTCTGCCAACCCGTATAATAAAGTTGTGGCACGTGTTCTTGTTTGGTAGAGTGGTGGAGAAGCAACAAAGACAGCCTGAGGATCCATAGTATAATCCCATATTTCCACTAGACTAAATTCGTATTCTACATTGCTTACATTTATGTGACGAGGTGTCCATTGAAAAACAATATTTTGAGGATTCATAGCCTCTAAATTGATATTGTTCTGCGGTAGGTTTAGCAACGGGGGCTCATTTAAAAATAGGAGAGCATTGGTGCATGATTTGCTCGAAATACGGTTACCCGACAACACATCATACACTTCAAAACAAAACTGATATAAGCCTTCGGGTAAAGCATTCGCATACGCTCCGGCAGAAATGCCTTGTAAGTTTTGTAACTCGAAATAAGGTGCTAAATCAACAGTACCTAAAGCTAAGGGAATACCTCCATCTATAAAAATAGGTTGTGCGCCTATAACAAAATCTCTACTCTGCGCATTGATACCATTTCCTTCTACATATAGTTTCAAACGAATTTCTCGATTCGATACCGTAAGGTCGGTAAGTAATAGTTGTAAGCTGATGCGATCATTAATAGTATTAGTACTGGCATAATCTGAAAGATATACTGGTGGAGGTGGGGTCACTTGCGGTATGGCCTGTACTGGAAATGTCTGTGCCCAAGATTGTAATCCTATTAAAAATAAGGTTGCAATTAGTAATGGGTATATGAGTTTCTTGTGCATATTAATCATAGTTTACTATGTTAATGTCTTTTTCTGATGCATATTTTGATGCCTCTTCATCATAGAACGCTATTAAGGCTAGTTTTATTTGTGCTGAAATCTGTGCTTCACTTTTGTTATTGTTTTCCATCTGTGTCACTTCTTTAAGCATACTTCCTTTAAAAATATGAAGATCATTTAATACCTGCTGTTGTGGGCGTTGTAATTGTTTTAAGATCCAACTATGGTGCATAAATACTTTTTTAGCTTTATCTAGTGCTTTTTCTTTTGTTTTGTATTCAGGATGGTCTTGCTGTAACTTATTTAATTCGCCCCGAGCTTCAACATATTTCTTTTCAAATTCATGATGCGCCTGGGTAATATCGGTTGCTAAATTTTGAACTGCTTTAGTTACCTTTTGTTGATATACTTTTAAAGATTCATTAAATGCATTATAGACTTTTAAGTAATCTTCAATAGTGTCTTTGAATGTTTTTATGTCTTGTGTATCTGAATTTTTCACATTCTGATATTTGTCTATTACATCTTTTTTTGTAAGCGCATCTAAATAGTCAAGATTGATACTACTATGCAATGAATCTATATATTTTATGATGCTTGAAGGTGTCCCATCTAACTTATGCCCTTTAAAATTTATTCTTAGAAGTGGTTCTGGTTGTCCTGTTTTCTTTACTTTTTCTGGTTGAACTCTTTCTATAGTTCTAGTTCTTTTTTTTCTGTTGGTAAAAGTATATGCATATCCTAGTGTAGCTGTAAAGTCATTCGCACTACTCAAAGTTTCAGAATTACGTAAAAGCTGAATAGCATTTAGGTTAAAATTATGATTCTCTTTATATCGATAATTGGCACCCAATCTAAAATTCATAACATCACCTTGCTTTTCGCCATCGGTAGTTGTAGTATTATAGGAACTAGAAAAAGTAGTTCTCAATTGTTTGTCAAAAAATTGTTTTGATATCGCTAAAGTAGGACCTAGAGTAGCGGTTTCTAACCCGCCTATGGTACTATAGGTAGAGTTAAATGCTCCTGTAACCGATAAATTATAATCAGTAAAGATGATATTATACGCCAAATTACCATTTAAGAAATCTGAATCATTTTTTTGAACATCTACTAAAAAAGCATCTTGTTTTTCGTTGGTATTTTGATACGAGAAATTAAGATTTAGTGTATGTCTTTTTTTCTTTTGTTGGATCAGATTGTAATTAATATTTAAATTAGCATTCTGTGATATTTGTGTAAAGTTTAGGGTGTCTAAATTATCGAAAGGACGTACTTCATTAATGTAATCAAACTGATTTTTAATTTGAGTTTGGGCCCTAAAATTTGAATAGGAACCGTTTAATGTTAGCTTATCACTTGCACGATAATTTAAATTTACGGCGCCCACCAATCTACTTAACTCACTTTGTTTTTGATTGTCTAGATCATCGCGTTGCAAACCAGCATTCAAGTTTATATTGAGTTTATTGCTGAATAGTGTTTGTCCAACTTTAACGGTAATGTTTTCGAGATCATTATTGAAATAGTAAGCTCCTAAAGTTTGGTATTGAGGATCTACACGCTCATAACCCACACCTATAGACCCAGTACCAACAACATACGATAGATCAGCATTAAATGCAGTATGATAGGTTGTTGTTTCTCTATTGTTAAATAGGTTAGCAAGTAACTTAGTACTTTTTGTTGCTACCGATCGTACGTCATTCGTTAAGGCACTAGATGCATACTCAACATTTAGTCTTCCTTTTTTCAAAAATTTTACCTGACCCTCTGCGCTTAATACTAAGTTTTCTTTTGGAGTAATATTTAAATCATCAGGAACTATCTGATTTAAGGAATTCAATTCATCTTTAGCACTAAAAACCGTTAATCCTACACTGTACCCTGTTTTTTCGTACCCTGCTTTTAAACCATATCCCATTCTTTTATAGGAAGGTAATGCCTCGGGTTGGCTAGCATCATACTCACGATTTCTAACTAATCGACCATACATGGCACTAACTTTAAAAGGCTTGTTAGGTGTTAAATCAAAACCCAACCCTGTAAACTGATGGCCATTCAAGGTATAGGGAGAAAAGCTCATAGCGACATCGCCAATATGCGCAGTTATCCACTTATAAGAAGGATGAAGACTTAAACGATTTATTTTAAAAGAGGGCTCATTAAAGTTGAATTGTTGATTTGTATAGGAAAACGAAACTGGAATATTATAAAGTCCATATACGTTAGCGTTAATACTACCATTTAAGAAATATGTAAAATCTTCTCGATTTGCAGTACCATCATAAAACACAGAATTAGCCGAAATTCCACCAGAAATAGATAGTGGTTTGGCTTTTCCGAGGTTGTCTAGCCTTTGCGCATGAATAACGCTACAACAAAGACATAAAAATGTTAGCGCACTTTTAAAATTCAATGTTCCCCTTTTATTTTAACAATCTCCTAGTGTATCAAATTTAACGTTTCTTTAACAAGTTAAGTATCTAAAAAATGAAAGTTATTAGATTTAATTCACAATAATTTTTCTGATGGTTGTTCCTTTGGGGGTTTCTAGTATTATTAAGTAAGTTCCGCTAGGCAGGTTTAGGTTATAGTCTATTGAGTATTCATTTTGATTTTCTAGTATTTTAGCATGATTTACAGTGTTAGCGATAAGGTCTATTATTTTCATGCTAATAGGTGCCGCTTGTTGTAGTTCAACATCCGCTTTGAAAGTACCATTACTAGGGTTAGGATATACATTAAAAGTTTTAATAAAAGTAGTTTGCTCGTCTTGTTGTGTTCCGAAGTCGGTACGTTGTTGTACGATGATTTCTTTGGTGAGTGTTGCAGTACATGCTCCTTTAGTTGTCGTTAGGGTTACGAAGTAAGTACCTTGTTGGGCGAACTTTATTTCGGCATAATCTTCATTTTGTGTTACGATGGTTGTACCTTCAGAGAAGGACCAGGTTACGGTTTCTGGTACTGGATTACTTACATCTACTACTACAATTGTTTCATCGACGAATGTTTGTGTTGATACGAGGAAGTCAGCTGATATTTCTTCGTTTGAAGAGCTGATGTTGATGGTGTCTGTTGCGGTACAACCATTAGAATTTGTGATAGTAAGGGTATAAGTGCCATCATCAGTTAACTCAACAATAGGCGAAGTACTGATAAATCCATTATCACTAGTCCAGTTGTAAGCAGCACCTAGATCGTCTATGGTTGCATCGATGGTGTGTGATTGCCCTAAACAAAGTACACGATCTTCACCGAGGTCTAGGGTAAGAAGTTCAGGATCTTCCATAACGAAACTTTGTAAGGCAATACATCCTTCGTTATCGGTGATGGTTACTTCGTAGCTACCCGCTGCAAGATTAGTAATAGCAGCAGTGGTAGCACCAGTATTCCATAAATAGGTATAGGGTGCATTTCCACCCGATACGTTCAGACTAATAGCACCATTCGCATCACCATTGCATAAAGGAGGATTGATGGTACTTTCTACAGTCATCCCATCAGGTTGAATGACTTCAATACTTTCTTCTAAACTACATCCGTTAGCGTCGGTAACTACCAAAGTATAGGTTCCTACGGTGAGTCCAGTGATATCTTCAACAATGTCGCTATTGTTCCATAAATAGGTATAGGGAGCTGTACCTCCAGAGATGGTTGCATCGATGGCACCATCGGCACCCGACTGACAACTCACTACGCTGGTTACTACCAAGTCAATAGCTAAAGCCTCAGGCTCAGTAAGTGTATACGACGCACTTTCAGAGATTCCGTTATCATCGGTTACGGTAAGCGTATAGGTTCCAGCAATAAGATTAGAAGCTACAGCCGTAGTTTGGTTAATGGCAACCAAAGTTCCATTATCATCGATAAACCATTGATAGGTATAGTCAGACCCTGTAGCAAGTACTCCACCAGTTACGGTGGCTGTAAGGACACCATCACTACTTTCAAAACAAGAAACACGCTGAGTTTCCTCAATAAGGATTCCTATTGCATCAGGTTCTAGTAGTACAAAGTTTTCAGTGGTGATACAACCTGTGTTATCGCTTGCCGTAGCAACATTGGTATCACGTACGGTAAGGGTATAGGTTCCTTCTCCTAGATTGTCAATATCTTGATTCGTAGAAAGCACTACACCATTAGTATCTGTCCATTGATAGGTATATCCAGCAGTTCCTCCACTCACGGAGATATCGATACTACCGTTAGTAGCTCCCGCTGAATTAGGATCAATAAGATCAACGAGTTCAATAGTTAAAGGCTCATTAGGTGCTGTGAGTTCAAAAGATAGAAATACATCACATAGGTTTTCATCAACTACAGAGAGATTATAAGTTCCAGAAGGTAGATTAGCAATGTCTTCACTGGTACTAATGACAGTACCACTACTGTTTGTCCAAATAAAGGTATAGTTACCCGTTCCACCAGTTACGGTAATATCGATGGCACCATCACTACCACCAAAACAGCTGATGTTGGTTAGATTCTCTACTACTTGTATCGCTATAGGGTCGTTAAGTGTATAGTCGAACTGAGCGGTATCACCACTTCCATCAGAAGCAATCACGCGATAGGTAGCTGCACCACGATTGCTAATGACTAAGTCTGTCAAACTAAGCGATTCAAAGACACCATTGTTATCAATAAACCACTCAACGGTATAGTTACCATCTCCACCAAAAGGTTGTGCTTCTAACTGCCCATCGCTGCTTCCAGGGCATGATATGGAGACAGGTTCGATAATAGTAACAGAGAGTGGTTGTGGTTCAGTAAGACGCTGTGTTATGGTTGCTGTACAACCATTATCATCGGTTACCAGTAGGGTATAGTTACCATCGGTTAAACCGGATATATCCTGATCGGTACCTACAGTACTACCACTTTCATCTGTCCATAGATAGGTGTAGTCACTAGCTACAGTTCCACCCGATACAGATACGTCAATAGCACCATTAGGACCATCTACAGTTGTTGGATCAACGACGTTGTCGATGGTAATATTAATAGTGCCAGGTTGTGTAATCACTACAGAGCCATTAACAGTACAGCTATTTTCATCGGTTACAGTATAAAAATATTCACCGAAGGGTAAATCAGTTCTATTGGCTGATGTAATGGTAGTATCGTCTGTCCAAGAGATGGTATAAGCGCCGGTACCACCACTAATGACAAGGTCGATAGTTGCATCAGCAACACCGTTACAAGAGATATTGGTTTGTGATGGTGTTACAACTAACAGATCAGGTTCAGTAAGTGTATAGGATTGAGTTACAGATACACTTTGGCTATCGGTTACAGTTATCGTATAGGTACCAGCAGGAATATTTGCAAGTTGTTGATTGGTTGTATCATTGTTCCAGAGATAGGTATAGGGTGCACCATTACCACCGGTACCTTGTGCACTGATAGTGCCTGTGTTCCCATGACAATCGATAGCTTGTATTTCTGTAAACTGTACAGAAAGTAGTGGTGGTTCTTGTATTGGTGTGGTAGCTGGATTAGGAGCAACAGTACAGCCATTATCATCGACGACGGTTACACCATAATCACCAGGTGCTAGATTGGTTATTTGATTAACGGTTGTGGTAGTATAGGCAGCCCCATCTCGTGTCCAATTATAGGTTAGATTACCCGTACCACCTGTTACAAATACAGAAATACTACCATCATCGGCATCATTTTGTGTGATTTGCGATATGTTATCAAAAGCTACGGTAAAGGCTATTTGAGGTGCATCAATTGCTATAGTAATAGGTGTTTGTGCAATACAACCAACAGCGTCTCTTACGGTAAGTGTATAACTACCTTCACCAAGTCCAGAAAATGTTGGAGACGTTTGCCAAGAGCCATCAACTCCATCTTGTATAGAATATTCGTATGGAGGTGCACCATTTTCAATATTTGTAAAATTAATAACTCCAGTTGATTGACCATAACATAGAACATCTTGTTTAGTATAAGAGAATGTGATAGGATCTACAGGTTGAATTACAAACTCTGCGCTTTGTTCGGCTGAATTGGCTATTTCTGGGTTGTTTGGGTCAAGTTCACTATCGGGAGGATTACTATATTTAGAAATCCATCGTAAACGATAGCGGCCTGGTTCTAGAAACCCGTTTGCAGGAGAATAGGTAAAACCGTTACCAGCGTTGATATCGTTACTATCTAGTATGTCAATATTACTACTAAGATCATAGTAATCAAATTCGCCAGAAGGAGGAATATCTGGATTGAATTTTTCTAGATAAAGTAACATACGTTCATTCTGAGTAGCATCAAGAGCTCTATCAAACTGCGCTACAAAATTACCATCATTAGCATCAAAACATGTAGGCTCAACAATACTTGGTGGATCTTGAACTAGTTGAGGAGAGCAATCGATAATGGAGAATATAAAGGATTCACCGTAATTGAAATCTTGGAGCATTACATACCTTAATTGTAAGTTTCCAGTAAAATAGTTTTGATAGTTAGCACCAAAAATTTCTTCAATACTTTTATTCAAAGGAAATGTGTTTACAAAATTGGGTATTTGTTGAAAGCTACCGTTATCATCTTCATAGAACCAAAAGCCACCTACATTTGCGAGCTCAAAGGTTTGGCCATTATATGAATCAAATAGTTTCTCTTCTGGACATGGGTCCGTATTTAATGGTTCCATTTCTGGTATCAAAACTGATGAATAAGTGGCAGGAAAATCGTTGCAATCTGTTTCACATGTTACGGGATCTGGACCGCTATAAGTATTAACAAAAGTTGAATATGGAGTTAATGTTTCATTAATTTCTTGAGTACACGTCCAAGAAAATTGACCACAAGGCCCATTACAATCATAACTTGGGTCATCATTATATCCTTCTCTAAAAAAAAGTCTTACATCTATTTCATCGGTTGTTATATCATATTCACCTGACTCATGAGATATTTGATATTGATATTGATAATCACCGTATCTACAATCTGCATCGGCTTGAAAATCAAAAGTAGTTCGTTGAGAATAGACATATAATTTACTTTGTGAAAAAGAGCAAAATGGAATAAAAATAAATAATAAAATAATTAACTTTCTCATGATTAATTTTTGTGCACTAATAATTATATATTAATGTCAAATACTAAAATGAAGAAGTTGAAAATTATAGCTAGACTCAGAATAAGAGCAAAAAACATAACTTAAATAGCGTTTAAAAAATGTTTAAACCTAAAAATACAATTCCCCTTTTTGTATTGTCTTGTAAATATATAGATTTTAACGTTTTGTTAACAGAATTAGTATAGAATTACAAAAAAGCAGCGTCTTTAGGTTCCCATAATTCTATTTTATTACCATCTAGGTCAATAATCCAGCCAAATTTACCGTATTCAAATTCTTGTATTTCATCTAGAACGGTTACACCTTCTTTTTTTAATTCTTCTAGTAATTCTACTAAATTTTCCACACGATAATTAAACATAAAATCCTTTTTTGAGGGTTCAAAATAGTTAGTGTCTTTTTTAAATGGGCTCCATTGCGTAGAACAGTCATTCCCTTCTTTATCTTTCCACCAAAAAGTACAACCCCAATCATCAGTGTTAAAACCTAAATGTTTTTGATACCAATCTTTAGCTGCTTTAGGATCTTTGGTTTTAAAAAATAATCCACCAATACCCGTAACTCGTTTTTTCATATCTATTACCCGCACAGGCGGGAATCTTATTAAATTAAACTTAACTATTTCTTTACTGCCTTTTCGTAGGTTTTAATCCACTCATCTGCCGTCATTTTCGATACAAGCTCACCTATGAGATCATAGGGAATTTCCTCGATGTGCTTAAAACGAATACAACTTTTCCCCATATCCAATTTACGTTTACTATGTTTTGGATACTCAGCAACAAACCAATCTAAGAGTTTTTTGTCTGCATAAATACCACTATGATATAAATTAATGGAGTTTTTTTGGGAAGCTACATTCATAAAAGGTAAAGGTAATTTTGTGTCGCAATGATACCCGGCTGGATACTTTGAATGGGGTACATAGTAACCAATCATTTTGTAATTGATGCCTTCTTCAAATCCTTCTGGGAGGTTCTGTAAAATTACTTGGCGTAATTTACTTACTGCAGGCTTTCTTTCTTCGGGTATTTGCTCAATGTAGTTATCTACTGAAGTTGCTTCATATTGCATACGCTATAATTTTAAGAAGATTTACGTTGTAATACTAATGATGAAATTAATGAAATTATTAATCCAATCATAAATACTGTTAAAAACATCAGCGAGAAATTCATAAAAGGTTTCGAAAACAGTTCTTTTTCTTCTTCCATTTGCTTTAATTTGGTTTGAAGTGCTTCGCCTGATAATGTTTTGCTCACTTGCTCTACAGAATAATTGTAATATTTTGTCATAAATTCTGGATTGATATATTCGACATATATTACATTATAAAGGCCAAACGTTACCGATGCAAATAAGGTGATAAATAGCCCTATTACAAGTCCTTTTCCAAAAGAAAGGAATCCATTATTTACCTGATCTCTAAAATGCTTAATACCAAAAAAAACAAACGATAGTGAAACTATGATACTGGCATAACCATAAACTTCTTGTGTGCTAAAGTCTAGGTTTTGTAAAAGTAATGTGCTAATAAGGAATAAGAAAACAATGGCTAGTGCACTTCTAATTCCGTATTTAATAATCGTATTTTTCATTTTTATAAAATTTAAGGTACCACAAAAGTATCATGGTAAACTAGAATTAGACTCATACGAAAGTACTAAAACACTACTACTTTAGTTTGAAAACATTAAAACGGAAGCAATTTAAGCTCTTTAGATATTTGTATTGCTTGCGTTCTGCGTTTTGCATTTAACTTCACAAGAATGTTAGAGACATGCGTTTTTATGGTGCTTTCAGAAACAAATAGTTTATTAGCAATTTCTTGATTAGATAACCCTTTGGCAATCTCGCATAATACCTCGTATTCACGGTTGCTAATATTGAGTTCCTTTATTTTTTTATGATTAACCTCTTTTTGTTCCGGTGTATTTTTATGTAAGCTTTTTTTGTTGATATAAATACCAACAAAGAAGAAAACTAGTGCAACAATGGCAATAATTATTTCAATAGAAGTATCTCCAGAAAGATAGGTGCGCTTGCTTATTTCAAAGAGTATGAGCAAAGCGACAATTAAAAGTCCGAAAACAAGAATTGTCTTTTTCATGCTAGAAAGTTAGCAAAATTTTGCTTTTACTTTAGCAACGATGGTTTGTGCGAGTTTCTCTTTGCTTTCTAGCGTCCACCCAGCTACATGCGGTGATAATATTACGTTTTCAGAATCAATGAGATATCGAAATGCTTCTGGCATCTCGACTGCGCTCGATGTGACATCTTTTTTAAATAGATTTTCAAAAGAAGTTTTCTCATACTCGAGTACGTCGAGTCCGGCTCCTAAAATTTTACCTGATTTCAAGGTCGTAACAAGATCTTCAGTTACTACCGATTTCCCACGAGCTGTATTTAGTAACCAGAAAGGTTTTTTAAAAGCATTGATAAAGTTTAAATTGACCATATTGATAGTCAATTCGGTTTGTGGTGTATGAAGACTTACTACATCTGCTTTTTTTTGGAGTTCTTCAAGTGTTACTTGTTTACAATTTTCATCACCTACATTGGGTTTAATATCATAGCAAAGTACTGCTACTTCAAATCCTTGTAATTTTTTAGCAAATGCTTTTCCCATATTACCATAGCCAATTAATCCTACCGTCTTACCATCGAGTTCTAAGCCACGATTAGACTCCCGTAACCATTGTCCTTGTCGTACCTCCTTATCTGCTTTATTCAATTTATGAAATAAGGAAAGCAGCATGCCTAACGTGTGCTCCCCAACGGCATTTCGATTGCCTTCTGGTGCTGCTATGAGCTCAATTCCCTTTGATTTGGCATACTCACTATCTATGTTTTCTAATCCAGCACCAACACGACCAATAAATTTTAAGTTTTTGGCTTTACCGAGAAAAGTTTTATCTAAAGTAAAACGGCTTCTAATGATTATGCCATCATACTCTACAATCTTTTGCTCAATAACTTCCTTACTGGATGTATAATCTTCATGGCATTCAAGGCCTAGATTTTCTAGTCCAGATTTTAAGAGATTGTGATTCGTGTCTAGTAGGAGTACTTTCATTACTGTATTTTTTGTCATTGCGAGGAGCGAAGTGACGTGGCAATCTTTTGAAGAGATTACTTCACTTTGTTCGTAATGACGTTTTAAGACAAAACACCCAAAGTTAACAAACTTTGGGTGTTTTTATTTTAGCTTATTCGTTATGTTTTATTATCCGTTTAATGCTTCTGCACCACCAACGATCTCTAGAATCTCATTAGTAATAGCAGCTTGACGCGCCTTATTATACGTTAATAATAAATCATCACGTAACTCTGTAGCATTATCGGTTGCTTTATGCATCGCTGTCATACGCGCTCCGTGTTCAGCAGCAAAAGAATCTCTAACAGCTTTGTATAATTGTGTCTTTAATGATTTCGGAATTAATCCTTGAACAATCTCTTCTTTAGAAGGTTCAAAAATATAATCTAAGTTTACATTTGCATCTTGCTCGGCAGGTACAATCGGTAAGAATTTTTCAACCGTTGCTATCTGTGTTGCGGCATTTTTAAACTTATTATATACTACGACAATTTTGTCATAGGTGCCTTCTACAAAATAACTCATAAGTTCTTCGGCAATAGTAGCAGCATTAGCAAAAGTTAACTCATCAAAAAGAGCACTTTTATTTGCAATGACATTATACTCTTTTGATAAAAGATCGTTTCCTTTTTTACCAATTGCATAAATATCAACCTGTTTACCATCAAAATCATTCGAAATTGTCTCAATAGATTTCTTTATGATTGATGAATTAAATCCACCACATAAACCTCTATTCGAAGTTACTGTAACAACAAGTACCTTATTTACATCACGTTGTTCGGTAAAAGCACCTCCAAGATCACCATCTAAAGTAGCACTTAGATTCTGTAATAACTCAGTTAATTTGTTTGAATATGGACGCATAGCAGTAATAGCATCTTGAGCTTTTTTCAATTTTGCAGCCGATACCATTTTCATAGCACTTGTAATCTGCATCGTTGACCCGATAGATGTAATCCTGTTACGTATTTCTTTTAAGTTTGCCATATTATTTTTAAGTATTTAGTATTGAGTACTAAGTATTGAGAAGTACTAACATCTCAATACTCAATACTAAAATCTTGTTAAGCATATTTAGCTGATAATTCTTTTGCAGCATCTTCAAGAACGGCAATGGCATCATCAGTCAATTTACCCGCTTTTAAAGTGTCTAAAGTATCTCTATGTTTTGCATTTAAATATGCGATGTAATCCTTTTCAAATTCTTTTACTTTCTCAACAGGAACATCTCTTAACAAGTTCTTAGAACCTGCATAGATAATAGCCACCTGATCCTCAACAGTAAATGGATCATTCTGCGCTTGTTTTAAAATCTCAACATTACGCTTACCTTTTTCAATTACATTCATGGTCGCAGCATCAAGGTCAGAACCGAACTTCGCAAATGCTTCTAATTCACGATATTGTGCTTGGTCTAATTTTAACGTACCTGATACTTTTTTCATTGATTTTATCTGGGCAGAACCACCAACACGAGATACCGAGATCCCTACATTAATTGCAGGACGCACACCAGAGTTGAATAAATCTGATTCTAAGAAAATCTGACCATCTGTAATCGAAATTACGTTTGTTGGAATATATGCAGAAACGTCACCTGCTTGTGTTTCAATAATAGGCAATGCCGTTAATGAACCACCACCTTTTACTTTACCTTTTAAAGAATCTGGAACATCATTCATTTGTGACGCAATGGTATCATCATTGATCACTTTTGCAGCACGCTCTAATAATCTTGAGTGTAAGTAGAATACATCACCAGGATAGGCTTCACGTCCTGGAGGTCTTCTTAATAATAATGATACTTCACGATAGGCTACTGCTTGCTTAGATAAATCATCATAAATAATTAGAGCTGGACGACCAGTATCTCTAAAATATTCACCAATAGAAGCACCTGCCATCGGGGCATATACTTGCATAGGAGCAGGGTCTGATGCATTGGCAGCAACAATAGTTGTATAGGCTAATGCACCACGTTCTTCTAACATATTGGCAATAGCAGCAACCGTAGAACCTTTTTGACCTATGGCAACATAGATACAATATACAGGTTCACCAGCATCGTAAAATTCTTTCTGATTTAAGATGGTATCAATAGCCACGGTAGATTTACCAGTTTGGCGGTCACCAATAATTAATTCACGTTGACCTCTACCAATAGGAATCATGGCATCAACAGATTTAATACCTGTTTGCAATGGCTCCGTTACAGGCTCTCGGTAAATAACACCTGGTGCTTTACGCTCTAAAGGCATTTCATAAGTTTCACCAGAAATAGGGCCTTTACCATCGATGGGTTCACCTAATGTATTTACAACTCTACCAACGATACCTTCACCTACACGTAAAGAAGCGATACGCTCAGTACGTTTTACGGTAGCTCCTTCTCTAATTTCTGTTGATGGGCCTAATAATACAACACCTACATTATCCTCTTCAAGGTTCAATACAATACCTTCTAGACCACCTTCAAACTGAACAAGTTCTCCATAGCCTACATTCGCTAATCCATACACACGTGCAATACCGTCACCTACTTGTAATACTGTTCCAACTTCATCAAGTGTTGCTTTACCTTCAAACCCTGAAAGTTGTTGTTTTAGAATCGCTGATACTTCAGCTGGTTTTATTGTTGCCATTTTATTGATTTATCAATTTTTAAACTTATTTTTCTGTATAAGTTTTTATTTATTAATTGTTTCTTTTACACCTACTTGAAATACTTTATCATATCCATTAAGATACATTTGCTTTAAGATTTCTGCGTAGATATCATCTCTATTTTCGATAGCTTTGTTATCAAAGCTGACATATGTTTTTTTACCATCATATCCTTTAATTAAAAGATCTTTTGAAAGACCTGTACTAATGCTTACACCTAAAACTTCTTTCTCTTTAGGAGTTACAGTTGCAATAATAACATCTTCAAAATCTATTAAAACAAGAGAGGTTAATTTTGGATCTTTATTTTCTGGATTCTTTAGTTTAACGTAACAAGCAATTTTTTTTGTAGCGATTTCGGTTACTACACCATCAATACTATTAATATCAAATTGAGAGATCCATTCATTAGATTTGCTTTCATTCGCAGCAATAGCATCATACATTTTCTTGTCTTTTCTTTCAGTTTTAGAATTAAAAAAAGAAGTAATAATATCTGTTTTTATACCCGAAGAATCGAAAAATTTTAATTCATTTTGAATGAATCCTGCAATCATTTTTTTTGGATTAAATGTTAATCCTGGTCTAAAACTTACTTCATTAGTAACTGTGCCTTCTGGATTAGAAACATTGACCCAAAGCTCAGTTAAACTTGATGTTGCTTCACGACCACTAAATTCTAGTTTCGCTAAAGTAGTATCTTCCAAATCTTTAAAAAGATAAATTTCACCTTCGGTAGTCATTTTAGCAATTTCATTTCCTCCTAGTAAAATTGTGTTTTTCTTAACCTTAAGTTTTTGAGAAAAACCCACTAAAGAAAAAGAAATAAATAATAGCACAAATAATTTCCTCATGTCATTAAAAATTGGGTACGTATAAGTTATCATCAAACTCTCTACGTAAATTGTTCATTTTACCAGAAATACTTGCGTCATATTGTTTGTCTCCTACTTTTAGTATAAAACCTCCAATAATAGAAGGATCTACAATATTCTCTAAAGTAACTTTTTTACCTACAATAGCTTTTACTTTAGCAAGTACTTTTTCTTTTAAAGCATCAGTTAAAGGAACTGCCGAAGTAACCTTCGCTACTTGCGTACCTTTATGATGATCATATATAATAGTATATTGTTTCGCTATATTTTCGAGAATAGCCAATCGTTTGTTTTCTAATAACTGATTAATTAATCCTTTAGAAATATTATTAATACCACTAAAAATCGCCAGTAAAGTGTCTTTTTTAGCACTAGCTTTAATGACAGGACTATTCAACATTATTTGTAAATCTTTTGCACCTTCAATTGTATTTGCAATTGACAGCATATCTTGATTCACCTCATCAGCTTTTTGCATGTCTATAGATAGGTTTAACAGTGCTTTCGCATATCGTATGGCTGCTCTAGTATCTTTCATCAGTTCAGTCCTCTAAAAAGTGATTAATTCAATTTAATATCACCAAGCATTTCTTCAACAAGGTTTAATTGCTTGTCTTTGGTAGCAAGTTCTTTCTTAACTACTTTTTCTGCAATATCAATTGAAAGTTCAGCTACTTGGTTTTTAAGGTCAGTAATAGCTGCTAACTTTTCATTTTGAATTGTAGTCTTAGCTTGCTCAATTAATTTACTAGCTTGTTCCTTAGCTTCTTCTTTAGCCTCGTTAATCATATTATCTTTAATCTCTCGGGCTTCTTTTAACATGCCATCTCTTTCAGCGCGAGCTTGTTTTAAAATCTTTTCATTATCAGATTTTAAATTTTCCATTTCTTTACGCGCTTTTTCCGCTTCAGCTAATGCGTCTTTAATAGAATCTTCACGTTCGCTTACTGCTCCTAAAATAGGTTTCCAAGCAAATTTTCTTAAAATAGTTAATAAGATTAAAAAAGTAATTGCTGTCCAAAAAACGAGTCCAAAACCAGGTGTAATTAAATCCATTTTATTTTCTATTTTTTAATTTAAATTTTTAAAAATATAGAAGCAACCAACCGTTACTTCTATATTTTTATTTTTGTTTACCCTTGTAAGAAAGCAACAACAACACCAAATAGTGCTACTGCTTCTACGAAGGCTGCTAAAATTAATGCAGAAGATTGAATCTTACCGTGCATCTCAGGTTGACGTGCCATAGCTTCCATAGCTTGTCCACCAATTTTACCAATACCTAAACCAGCTCCGATCGCTGCTAAACCAGCTCCAATAGCTGCAATTCCAGTAATAGTCATAATATAAAATTTAAATTAATTAATGATGTTCTTCTTCTGTTGCCATACCAAAATATAGGGCTGACAAAATTGTAAATATATATGCCTGTATTGCTGTTACGATAATCTCTATTACCGTAATAAATAATGTAAAACCAACCGATACAGGCGCCACTAAATACGATTTGAATACAAATATTAACGACATTAAGGCAAGTACAATTACGTGACCTGCTGTAATATTCGCAAACAAACGAATCATTAGTGAAATTGGTTTTACAAACATTCCAATAATTTCTATTGGCATTAAGAATATTTTCATTGGTACTGGCACACCAGGCATCCAGAAAATATGTTTCCAATAATTTTTATTACCGCTTAGTGTTGTTATGATAAAGGTGAATACTGCTAACGTCATTGTAAAAGCAATATTACCACTTAAGTTTGCTCCGTTAAAAATTGGAATCAATCCGAAAATATTATTGATCCAGATAAAGAAAAAGATTGTTAGAAGGTATGGCATGTATCTTTTATACTTATGCTCACCAATCATTGGTTTACCTATTTCATCCCTCACAAACACTACTAAAGGTTCTATAAAACCAGCGATACCCGTTGGTACTCCGTCTTTAGATTTTCTATAACTTCTGGCTGCAGTAGTAAATATTAGAATCAACAAGATAGCAGAAACAAAAAGCATTAATACATTTCTTGTTATCGAAATATTGATCGGCTTTTTTGCATTAGTTGGATGATGTTCAGTGTCAAACGCTACGGTTGTTGCACCATCATTTAACTGATATATTTTTTCATGAATTTTTACAAACTTACTACCATTGGCCTCAACAATAACTTTACCTTCATCGTCATGGTGAAAAGCGGAAGACATAAAAGTTGTTAGCCCATTATCTGTCCATAAAATAACTGGTAGTGGTATTGATACTGCATGTCCATTCCAATCCCAAAGGTGAAAACCATGCGCATCTTTTACGTGATGCAAGATCATTTCTTTAGGATCAAATTTTTCTTCTTCTTGTGTAGAATTTTCATCCTTATCAGAAGCGAAACTTACCATTGAAAAAGATAAAAATAATCCTAGTAAAAAAGTTCTAAAGATATTGCTTTGCATTACTTATATAAATTAAAATATATGTCTCTAAAAATTCGGTGCAAATGTACATACATTATATGAATTGACAAACAATATTTAGAGGATTATTTTACGGTAAAACAAATGAAGCTTTTTTACTGATTTTCAGGCGTGTTGTTTTGTAAAAACTTACTAATAGAGAAGACTTCTAGACCGAGAAAAATGAAATAAAGAATAAAGAAATTGAGAATATCAGGTTTCTTGTTTTTAACATCTGAAAGTATTAGAGGCAAAAGAAAAATAATAGCCAAAATCATCTTTATTAGTGTGGCTATCATGAAGGCATTAAAAACTTCTGTTTTTCCTGTAGAAAACCTATAATTTATCAAGGTATATATTAGAAAAGTTATAATACATAAAAACACATAGATGTGCCACAATGGAAAAAACAACTCACCTTCAAAGAAGTAGTGAAAAAGATAACTGTGTAGTGCTAAGCTTCCTAGTGTTATTGCAACTAGCTGTAATAAAAATGAAGTTTGTCTCTTTTTAAATTCAGAATTCATGTATCATCTTTTGAAGCTGCAATAATACGTCTTATTACAAAAACAATAGATAAAATGACTGCTGCTAACGATAGCGTAATAGAAAAAGCTTTGTAATCATTAGGATAATACTCGTCAAGCTTTACACCTGTATAAGTACCTATGCCAATAATAACGAGCATTTGAATTACAATACCCGAATAACGAGCATACGCATTAAGCGGTCTTTTCGGTTTCTGGTTTGGTTGCTGTTGCGCGTTGTTCATTTTTGAGGGCTTTTACAGAACCTTTCATATTACAAGAAGCATTGAAAGTAGCCCCAGGTTCTACAGAAAGTTTTCCTAATATTACTTCGCCAGAAATATTAGCCGTAGATTTTAAAGAAAGTAATTGATCAACCGATAAGTTTCCAGAAAATTTCCCTTCAATATCGGCATTGGTGCATTCTATATTACCATCTACAAATCCGGCTTGACCTATAATAACTCTACCATTTGTTTTGATAGTGCCTTGCACTTTACCATCAATTCTAAAATCTCCATCTGATTTTATATCACCTACAAATGATGTGTTTTTGCCAATAATATTTCTCTCTAATGACTGACCGTTTGGTGTTGCTCTTTTTTCAGAAAACATAATTTTAAATTTTTAAGTTTAACTAGTTGTTTGTTGATTTCTCCTTTATGCTTTGTAGGGTATAAAACTATTATTTTTTGTTTTCTTCTTTTTCTTTAGCCTTAATATCGTTTAAAATCTTCATCGCATGTTTGCCTTCTTCAGTATTGGCATAATTAAATGCGACGAAATTTAATGCTTTTTCAAAACTTTCTCTATCATGTAGCTTTAGTTGTAAATACGCTTTTAGTAACTCAAATTTAGGTATAATTGGTAAACCTTCAAATTGTTTAATGGCTTCTTCTGTTTTTTGTAATGCGCGTTCATAATGTTCGTAATCATAATCACAATAAATAACATTATATACTCCTTGAGGAGTTAAGGTCGAATCATCTGAAACGAGCACTTCATTTGGATTTTCAATGATCTGAGCATATCTACTCTCTGGATAATTACTAACGATTTCTTCTTTTAATTTATTGCTTTTTAAAGGGTCTAATTCTTCGTAAATTTTATAGAGTTGATATTTTATGGGTAAGCGCAAGTTTTCTGTTGGACTAAAACTCAATAATGTTTCTAACCTATTAGCTGCTAATTCTTTTTCTTTGAATTGCTCATTGTAAATAAGTCCGAGTTGATAATACGCATCATCACGAGTGGTTTTAATACTATCTATTTTTTCTTTTCGTTGTGGAATACGCTCTAGATAATAACTAATATCATATTGTTTTGATGTATCTGATGTAGTTTGAGAAATGTTACTATTATTTTGTTGATTATTAACTGCAATTGTTTTATCAGACAATCTCCAATTGTCTTCTAGTGCTCTGTTTCCCCATATACGCTTAAATTCCTGTTCTCCAAATCCTGAAGCGCGAGTGTTGTAAAAATAAAAATTAGTGTTTGCACTGTTGTTTGTATTGGTGTTTCCAAATCCTGAAAAATCATCAGAATTAGCAGCGATGGTTTCTAATCTTCTTTTTTCCGCTTCAGCTTCTTCTTTTAGTCTATCAATATGATCTTGAAAATAGCTTCGTTGTTGAGCGGTGTCCATCGCTACGATAGTCAAAATACTATCATTAGATTTGGCAATATTTTCAAATAAAATTACATCATCTAAGCTTCTCCGTTTACGCGCTATTCTTCGAATTCTTTTCGAATTTTCGGTTTCGGTAATTTGCATTACACTATCATAATAGGATCCAGCTAACTTAAAATCGGCATTATCAAAATAGACATTACCTAGTAGTTCATAGGTCAGCTCTTTTTGATAGGGTTTTGCATCTTTTGTTTTTATTGATTTATTAAGTAGTTCGATTCCTTTATCGGTGTTGTTATTTTGTATTTCTACAGAGGCTGTTTGATAATAGAGTTCATCTAAATAAGGCCGATTATCACGATTCTTAATGAGTTTATATAATTTTTTAAGAACGAGTTCTGTACTATCTGAATTCGAATAATTTTTGGCTCTGTCAATTTCAGCATGAATGCGGTAGCGATAGGGTGCTTTTTTAAATTTGATAAGCTTCTCAAAAGCAATATTAGAGGAATCAATATTTTTTTCTTGTCTATGTAATTGCCCCAAAATAAATAGATTTCTAGCTTTTTGTTTTGGATCTACAGAATATAAAACGGCACTATCTAAATGTTTAATTACTAATTTTGTACTGTCTAATGATTGGTATGTCATGGCCATACCCACATGTGCGTCTTCAATAATAGCTAATGGGGCGTTATCGTTTTTTAAAAGAATTTTTAAGGTTTCTAACGCTAACTTTTCATTTTGTAAACGAACCAAGGTTTTTGCTTGCCAAAGCTTAGTTTCGTCACGCATTCGCGGATCACTATACGTGCCTAAAATAAAATTGAAAGCTTCTAATGCAGGAACAAAACGTTGTGAATAATACCGTGCTTTACCCAATAGAAGATAGGCATCGTCTATTTGTTTGTTACGTTCTCGACCACTAATTTCCATAGAGTGTTTTTGAACAGCTTTTATGGCTTTTAGTTCTGCTTTTTCAAAACCTTGTAGCTCCTCTTCTTTGAGTTCTTTCTGTTGCCCAGGAAGCGGTGCAATTTCTATTTTCTTTTCTTCAATTTTTAAGGGTTCTATAGGAAGTATTTCCCAAAAATTGTCATTGTACTCATCATCTATTTGTTGTTTTGCTTGGTCATAGGCCACTTGCCCATTGTATAATACATTGTATTTTGTAGTAATAGCGTGGTAACTACGATTTAAAAAGGCGTCTTTTTTTGTAGAACAAGCAAAAAACGACAGTAGTAAACTGATAAAAATAAAAGCCGACCAAAAACTTTTTTTCAAAATAGAGAGTTATATAATTGTAAACTAAATTCTGTAAGAATTATTGTTATTTGAGTAGGTAAAAGTACAAACTATTTATAAACGATTTTAAGCTTTTTTATAGAGATTGTATTCGAGTTATGTATTTAGTATAGTTTAAGAAGCATTTCTTATGACAATTCAAGTTTTACACAGCAAAATAACTTTCCAACTCTTTAAGAGTTTCAGCAGATGTTTTAATGTCTTTTACAATTTCGCCTTTATCGAGTACAACAATGCGCTCACATACTTCAGTGACATGACTTAAATCATGGCTAGAAACTAATACCGTAACGTTGTTATCTTCTGTTAAAGTTTTTAATAATTTTTTTAGTCTAATTTGTGTTGTTGGATCCAAATTAGCGAAAGGTTCGTCTAAAATCACCACTTCTGGATTGCCTATCATGGCAGCAACGATTCCTGCTTTTTTTTGGTTTCCTTTTGAAAGGTCGCGCAAGTACTTTTTCTTCCCTAATATTTCTCCATTAAAAAATTCATCAAATTGACTTAAAAAAGTATCTATATCGGCAGTATTCATACCACGCAGATCTCCTATGAAATAAAAATATTCTTCGGGAGTCAAATATCCGATAAGAAAAGATTCATCTATAAAAGAGCTGGTAAACGATTTCCATTCTTCGCTTTCATTCACAGTAATTCCATTATTAGTAATTGAGCCTGTAGAAGGTCTAATAAGGTCTAATAAAAGATTGAAATACGTAGTTTTTCCTGCACCATTATTACCTACAAGACCAAAACTTTGTCCTTTAGGGATTTCTAAGGATTCAATACTTAAAACAGTCGTTTCTTTACTGTACTTTTTTGTAATATTTGTGGTTTGTATCATGAGTTATTGTATTACGCTTTTTGTTCAAAAGCACTGATGGTTTCATATTTAGTTTCTAGATATCTTTTTTCAATATAATTGAGTAGATAATTTCTGAAGAGTAAACAGACAATTCCTACAATCGCAAGAGCAGTGACACCAGCATTAAAATCAAACAATTTTGAGAACACAAAGAAAATAAGCATCGGTACGCCCATTATTGGAATTATGATTAAAAATTGTGTAGCGCTCGTACCTTGATAATTTGCAAACCCACTCTTTTCAAGATCAATTCTTTTTCTATTAAAAGATCCCGCATATAGTAAGAATAAGGAGGTAAAACCTATATTAAAAATGGCACCCGCAGCAATCAATAGAAATATTTTGAGACCAAAATAGATATAAGGTATACTTAATAAGAATGAAGCTGCAGTTACGATTACCATTAGATACCATTTTGACTCTAAGAATTTACGGTATCGAATATTTTGACTCATAAGCATAGCGTAGTAGGAACTATCCCAAGCTGGAATAAATTGCCCAAAATTTAAGGCAAAGCCTCCTGTAATAAAAACACTTACAAATACAAGAAAAGCTGTCATTCCTTTATAATTGTCATTTCCGAAAAAGATTAATCCGTATAAAATAAATATGATTGAAATAAAGAATACGGTTCTAGGTCTTTTATTCCTCCATATAAGTCTAATATCGTTTTTAATAAATGGTGCTATATCACCAAAGCGATCTGCCCAAGATAAATCAGCAGTTGAAGCTTCTTTAATTTTTTTAGAAACCGCACCATCTAAATATATCTGATCTTTTAAATTTTTAAAATTGAAGAAATATGCAACTAATGTTAAGGCTATCGGAACAATTGATAGTATCGGATTATCAATAATTAAGTTAAATAGCGTTCCACAAAAGGATGCTACATCATATATGCCGAAATATTGTAATCCTATTAATAGCACTAATAACGAAGCGATACTTATAAAAGCGATATTACTTCTATTAATTAAAAAATTGATAAAATTGTTCGCTAATGTTAGAAATATCATTGCCACTAACCAACCTAAAATACTCGAAGTACTATATCCCTCTCTTATGAACATAATGCTTGTAGGGATAAAAAAGAATAGCGGCATGATATTAAAAAATGATACTGTCGATTTACCTAATACATAATGAATCAGTTTTGTTTTTTTTATCGGTAAAAACAATAAGGGTTTAATATTCATCATCGGTATTTTTTGCAGTAAATACCTAAAAACCAAGTCGCCTAAAAACCAGAAAATTAAAAAGGAATTAAGTTTTTGAAGCGGGTCATCATCGGGAAAAATTTTCTTTAGCAGCGGAACAATTCCGAATCCTAGTAATAAAAAAGTAACTAGAAAATAAAGTGCAAAAAAGATTAATAAGATGTTTAATGCCAGACTTTTTTGCCAATATGAGGAACGGAAATATTGTTTCCACTCTAGTTTTGCAAAGTGTGAAATCATATTGAGTTGTTTTGAGTATATGTATTTAATTATCGTATTTTGTTACACGAGAATTTCAATTCAGCTATGCAAAACACTAAGATAAAGAATTTAAGAGAAGAAATATTATCAGATAATTGGTACACGCTTAGAAAATTGTTTTTTGAGTATCAAAAGAAAAATGGAGTGTGGGAATCTCAAGAGCGAGAAGCTTATGATCGCGGTAATGGAGCAACAATATTGCTATACAACACACAGCAAAAGTCGGTTATTCTTACAAAGCAATTTAGAGCACCCACATATATCAATGGCAATAAAACAGGTATGCTTATAGAGACCTGTGCGGGCTTGTTAGATGATGACAATCCTGAAGATTGTATAAAAAAGGAAACAGAAGAAGAAACGGGTTATCATTTATCTTCTGTAGAAAAAGTTTTTGAATCGTATATGTCACCGGGTTCTGTAACCGAAATATTACATTTTTTTATTGCAGCATATGATGCTTCTATGAAAAAAAGTGAAGGCGGCGGAGCAGATGATGAGCAGGAGGAGATTGAAGTTTTAGAGCTTCATATCGAAGATGCCATGAAAATGGTTCGAACGGGTGAGATCAAAGATGCAAAAACAATTATGTTATTGCAATATGTAAAACTTCAGAAGATTCTTTAATAGAAATTACTATGTACAAACTTTTAGCTTTTCTTAAAATTATCTTCAAAATACTTAACCCATTTACCATCAATTAACGTTTCTCCGTATTCTTGAAAATTACCATTAGTGTCTAATGTGAAAACAAATCGTTTTGTTTTAGAGGGTTTAACAATTAATTTGTTATCAATAAGTTCGGCCTCATATTTTGCTGTACCATTTTTATAAAAAGGATTATAATAATAGACTTTATCGTTTTCATCGTAATAAATAATGGTATGTAATTGTAAAGATTCTGATTTTAGGTCTATTGTTATTATATGACCGTCTAGTGAATAAGAGATTTTTTCGAAAGCCGAAACTTTACTTTTTACTTTTCCATTTTTATAAGAAGTCGATGTCCCAATCCATTCACCAATCAAAAAGCTTAATTTCTTCATTCTTTCTTGACGAATAGACTGCCCGTAAATAATACTTGAAAAAAGAAGTATTGTTATAAAGTAGCTAATTCTCTTTGACGATGCAGAACTTAATAACCTCATACGCTAAAATTAATATTCAAAAATTCCGTGTTCACTTTTAATAGTGAGTTTTCTCTTTTCGGAAGTTTCAACACGACCAACAATTTGCGCATCTACATTAAAACTTTTAGAGATAGTAATGATATCTTCTGCAATTTCTTTCGGTACATACAGTTCCATTCTATGACCACAATTAAAAACCTGATACATTTCTCTCCAATTTGTATTTGATTGCTCTTGTATGAGTTTAAATAGCGGAGGTATCTCAAATAGATTGTCTTTTATAATGTGTAAATCGTCAACAAAATGTAAAATTTTAGTTTGGGCGCCACCACTACAATGAATCATGCCGTGAATCTCTTGACGTGAATACTTTGATAAAATTTTCTTTATGATTGGTGCATAGGTTCTCGTAGGAGAAAGCACTAATTTACCCGCATTTATAGGTGAATTTTCAACAGAATCGGTAAGTTTAGTAGTACCTGAATACACTAATTTTTCTGGGACCGAAGCGTCAAAACTTTCAGGATATTTTGCAGCCAAATACTTATTGAAAACATCATGACGAGCAGAGGTTAATCCGTTACTGCCCATACCACCATTATACTCAGTTTCATACGTTGCCTGACCAAAAGAGGCTAACCCAACAATGACGTCACCATCTTGAATGTTCGCATTGTCAATTACATCACTACGTTTCATACGAGCAGTTACTGTAGAATCTACAATAATAGTTCGTACAAGATCACCAACATCAGCAGTTTCACCACCCGTAGAGTGAATGGTAATACCAAACTTTTTAAGGTCTAATAATAATTCTTCGGTACCATTTATAATGGCTGATAATATTTCGCCTGGGATTAGATTTTTATTTCGTCCAATCGTAGATGATAGTAAGATATTATCGGTTGCACCTACACAAAGCAAATCATCAATGTTCATAATCAATGCATCTTGTGCTATTCCTTTCCATACAGAAAGATCACCAGTTTCTTTCCAATACATGTAGGCCAAAGATGATTTTGTGCCTGCACCATCTGCATGCATCACAATACAATAATCATCATCGTTTGTTAAATGATCGGGTATAATTTTACAAAACGCTTTAGGGAATAATCCTTTATCGATATTTTTTATAGCATTATGAACATCTTCTTTAGCGGCTGAAACGCCGCGAAGTTTGTAACGATTATCAGCAGAATTATCCATATTACTTTATAAGGTAGAGTCTTTTTTTATTATAATCTATAATTGCCTTACTGCGTTCAAGAACATCAGCTCCTAAAATTCCGTTAACAGCTTTTGCTTCTTGTTTTAATAAGGCTGTATTTATGTGCGATAGATCTAGTAGTACTAAATCAATTTTTTTCAATGAAAAACCATTTAGATTAACTTTGTTTTTTCTAGATATCAATGTTTCGATATCATTAGAACCAGCACCTGTTGCTTTATGTTCTGAACTTTCAGTATTTAGACCAAAAAGATCCGCTTCTTCTAATCCTACACACGAATTTGATGCTCCTGTGTCTATGATAAAACGTCCTTTGATACCATTGATTTTGGCCTTTAGCTCAAAGTGATTGGTTTTGGTTTTCTTTAGTTTAACGGCATGATATCCCTGTTTTTCTAGATATTTTTTAAGTGACATAATTTAAATAACAGATTTAAATTGACTTAAAAAACGAACATCATTTTCAAACAGCATTCGAATATCAGGAATTTGGTATAATAACATAGCAATGCGCTCAATACCCATACCAAAAGCATAACCACTATATGTTGAAGAATCTATATTGCAATTTTGCAATACGTTAGGATCTACCATGCCACATCCCATAATTTCTAACCAACCCGTTCCTTTGGTTATTCTATAATCGGTTTCGGTTTTCAACCCCCAATAAATATCTACTTCTGCACTTGGTTCCGTAAAAGGGAAATAAGATGGGCGTAATCGAATCTTAGATTTTCCAAACATTTCTTTTGTAAAATATAATAATGTTTGTTTCAAATCAGCAAACGAAACATCCGTATCAATATATAAACCTTCTACCTGATGAAAAATACAATGTGATCTTGCAGAAATGTCTTCATTTCTAAATACACGCCCAGGAGAAATGGTACGAATTGGTGGAGTGTTGTTTTCCATGTAACGCACCTGTACCGATGAGGTATGTGTGCGTAATAAAATATCAGGATCTTTTTCGATAAAGAAAGTATCCTGCATATCCCTTGCCGGATGATATTCTGGTAGGTTTAAAGCGGTAAAATTATGCCAGTCATCTTCAATTTCTGGTCCTTCAGAAATGGTAAATCCTATTCTTGAAAAAACATCGATTATCTGATTTTTAACTATAGAAATTGGATGTCGAGAACCTAATGCTATAGGAGTTGATGGTCGGGTTAAATCTCCATAAATTCCTTCTTCATTTATAACATTTTCTAATGTTTCTTTTAATAAAGTAACTTTAGCTTCGGCTACGTTTTTAAGCGTGTTTATAGTCTGTCCGAATTCTTTTTTCTGTTCATTCGGAACATTTTTAAACTCAGAAAATAATTCTTTTAAGATTCCTTTTGAGCCTAAATATTTAATTCTAAACGCCTCCACTTCTTTCGTAGAAGTAGCAGTAAACGCTTCAACTTCGCCAATTAATTCTTTAATTTTATCTAACATCTAGAAAATCAAATTTTAGAGTGCAAATTTAAGTTTTTTTGATTAGAAAAAATGAGCTTTTTCGCTTAGATTTGATACGTTAAGAATACTAGACTTCAAACGTTTTCGTTAATCATGAAATAAATATTTTTTTTGAATTGCGATATTACTAATTTAAGTACATTTGCATTCATAATCTTATAAAATCTACTATAAAATAACGTACAGAATTATGGAATCGAAAATAAATGCTTTCATGGACTTGGTTAAAAAACGCAATGGACATGAGCCTGAATTTTTACAAGCAGTACTAGAGGTAGCAGAAACTGTAATCCCTTATATTGTTGAAAATGAGATATATCATGGCAAAAATATTTTGCTTAGAATGGTTGAACCTGAACGGTTAATTTCATTTAGAGTGAGTTGGGTTGATGATAATGGAGAAATTCAAGTAAATAGAGGCTATCGTATTCAGATGAATTCGGCAATAGGTCCTTATAAAGGAGGGCTACGTTTTCATCCCACAGTAAATGCAAGTATTTTAAAGTTCTTAGCATTTGAACAGGTATTTAAAAATTCGTTAACTACACTACCTATGGGTGGTGGTAAAGGGGGGTCAGATTTTGATCCGAAAGGAAAATCTGATAATGAAGTAATGCGCTTTTGCCACGCCTTTATGAGTGAATTATTTAGACATATTGGGCATAACACAGATGTTCCTGCAGGAGATATTGGTGTTGGTGGAAGAGAAATAGGTTTCTTATTTGGTCAATATAAAAAACTAAAAAACTCATTTACTGGTGTGTTGACTGGTAAAGGTGCGACATGGGGAGGCTCTTTAATACGCCCTGAAGCAACAGGTTACGGAGATGTATATTTTGCTGAAAATATGTTGAAGACAAAAGGAGATTCTATTAAAGGGAAAACAATTGTGATCTCTGGCTCTGGAAATGTTGCGCAGTTTGCTTGTGAGAAAGCTACGCAACTTGGTGGAAAAGTAGTTACTATGTCTGATTCTTCGGGATATATTTATGATGAAGATGGTATTGATGCTGAAAAATTAGCATTTATTATGGAGTTAAAAAATGTAAAAAGAGGACGTATTCATGAGTATGCTGATACATATGATTCTGCGACCTTCTTCAAAGGTGAAAAACCTTGGGGCACGAAATGTGATATTGCGTTACCATGTGCCACGCAAAATGAACTAGATGGTGATGCAGCTAAGGCACTAGTTGCCAACGGATGTATTTGTGTAGCCGAAGGTGCAAATATGCCTTCAACACCAGAGGCAATTCATGAATTTCAAAAAGCAAAAATCTTATTTGCACCTGGTAAAGCCTCGAATGCAGGTGGGGTAGCTACTTCTGGTTTAGAAATGAGTCAGAACTCGTTGCGTTTAAGTTGGACTCGTGAAGAGGTTGATGCGCGATTAAAAGATATTATGGAAGATATACATGATTCTTGTGTAAAATATGGTAAGAGAGAAGATGGTTCTGTAGATTACATTAAAGGAGCTAATATTGCAGGATTTGTAAAAGTTGCTGATGCAATGTTAGCGCAAGGAGTTGTTTAATTTTTTGAATTTTTATTCTGAATTCATTTCAGAATCTTAGATAGTAAAAGCACGCTACTGGCGTGCTTTTCTTTTTTTTATTTTTGAATATGCAACTAGAGCCCCCTTTTCGGAAAATTATTCATATAGATATGGATGCATTCTATGCTTCTGTAGAACAATTGGATAATCCTGAGTTAAGAGGAATGCCGTTAGCAGTTGGGGGCGGAGGAAAGCGTGGTGTGATATCGGCTGCCAGTTATGAAGCGCGCAAATTTGGAGTTCGTTCAGCAATGAGCGGCGTATTAGCTCGTAAAAAATGCCCACATTTAACTTTTGTGAGACCACGGTTTAAAAGATATTCAGAAATATCGAAGGAAATTCGTGCTATTTTTTATGAATATACAGATTTAGTGGAACCATTATCACTCGATGAGGCATATTTAGATGTTACTAAGAATAAAAAAGAACACCCTTCTGCAACATTGCTGGCAGAAGAAATTCGAGAGCGTATTTATGAAAAGACCAGATTAAGGGCTTCCGCAGGAATTTCTATTAACAAATTTGTTGCGAAGATAGCTTCAGATATTAATAAACCTAATGGTCAAAAAACGATTCCGCCAGAGGAGGTCATTTCATTTTTAGAAGAATTAGATATTGCTAAATTCTATGGTATTGGTAAAGTAACTGCCTCTAAAATGTATAATTTAGGTATTTTTAAAGGTAAAGATTTAAAAGATAAATCACTTGAGTTTTTGACTGAACATTTTAAAAAATCAGGTAATTATTATTATCATATTGTTCGCGGTATTCATAATAGCAGCGTAAAATCTGACAGAATACGCAAATCAATTGCAGCCGAACGTACTTTTTCAGATAATTTAACTTCAGAAATTTATATGCTTGAAAAGCTTGAAAATATTGCCCAAGAGCTAGAGAATCGACTTAAAAAATCGAAAGTGTCAGGAAAAACCGTAACTTTAAAGATAAAATATAGTGATTTTACAACGCAAACTAGAAGTAAAACTTTACCTTACTTTATAACAGATAGAAGTTTGTTGGTGGCTACCGTAAAAGAATTGCTGTATCAAGAAAGACTTAATAATTCGGTACGATTATTGGGGATTTCTATTACGAACCTTAACACCCAAACCAAAAAAAAAGAAGCGGTGATAGACGTACAACTCACATTTGATTTTTAAAACTTTTGATGATGAAAAAACTATTTTTTATATTAAGCTTAGTAAGCTTCTTGATGTTTAGTTGCGGTACAAAAACAAAGGTGGTTACAACTGAAAATACAACTTCGCAAGAAGAAGAACCACCTGTGCGTGTTGCAAATGATAGTCTTGAATATGAGGTGATTATTATTGATCCTGGTTTTAGTGCTTATCTACAAAGCGCAGCATTACCGATGAATTTCTATTCTCAGAGTTTTTTAGAAACGAGAAATAGATTGTATGTAACAGAATGGAATATAAGAGCACAAAATCCTGCAAGATTTAATCCGCTCATTTATGAAAATCAAATTGACTACCAACCCAATATAGACTATGGATTGGAAGTCAATTATAAGTTATTTTGGTATTTTCAGTTTGCACAGCGTAAATACAATATGCGTCTAGGCAATTTCAGAGTGTATGGACCCAGTGGTGGTGTTACTCCTTCACTTATTAATTAGAACGCAAAACGTTGTGGTCCACCACGACGAATTTCTTCGTTCGTAAATGATTCAAACTTATCAAAATTCTCTCTAAAAGCATTCGATAGCTTGAAAGCCATTGTATAATAGGCTTCATCGTTATTCCATGTGGTTCTAGGGCTTAATACTCCTTTAGGAACTCCTGGGCATTCTCTTGGTTGTGCTACGCCAAATACAGAATGTAAGTGGTATTTTTCATACGAATATTCACCAAGGTCACCATTTAAAGCAGCATTAATCATAGCACGTGTATATTTCAACTTTATGCGCGATCCTACTCCGTAAGGTCCGCCTGACCATCCAGTGTTTACCAACCAAACATTTACACCAGCTTCTTTCATCTTTTTACTTAACATTTCTGCATATACTGCTGGATGCAATGGCATAAAAGGAGCTCCAAAACAAGCAGAGAAAGAGGGCAAAGGTTCATTAACACCTGCTTCAGTACCAGCTACTTTGGCTGTATAACCAGAAATAAAGTGATACGCAGCTTGATTGGGTAATAATTTTGAAATAGGAGGTAAAACCCCAAAAGCATCAGCTGTTAAGAAAAAGATATTTTTTGGATTACCAGCTAATGAAGGCTTTTGTATGTTATTTATATGATGTATAGGATAACTAACTCTTGTGTTTTGTGTGATTGAAGTATCCCCGAAATCTACTTCGTTAGTTCCATTCTTAAAAACGATATTTTCAAGAAGTGCTCCAGATTTTATAGCATTGTAAATATCGGGTTCATTTTCTTGAGAAAGGTTAATTACTTTAGCATAACAACCTCCTTCAAAATTAAAAACGGTATTTTCATTTGTCCAACCATGTTCATCATCACCTATCAATTTTCTATTCGGATCAGCAGATAAAGTTGTTTTTCCAGTGCCAGAAAGACCAAAGAAAATGGCTGTTTCGCCGTTTTCGCCAACATTGGCAGAGCAATGCATGGGTAAGGTGTTTTTATAAACAGGTAATATGAAATTTAATGCAGAGAAAATTCCTTTTTTCATTTCTCCTGTATAACCTGTGCCTCCAATAAGAGCAATCTTTCTACTAAAATCTAAAATGGCAAAATTATGTTGACGTGTCCCATCAATGGCAGCGTCTGCCATAAAGCTTGGAGCATTTACAATAGTCCATTCTGGTTCAAAGTTCTCAAGCTCTTTTTCGGTGGGTCTTAAAAACATATTATACGCAAACAAGTTCGACCAAGGTAACTCATTAATCACACGTATATTGAGACGGTAATTTTCATCTGCACAAGCATAAGCATCACGAACATACAGTTCTTTATTCGAAAGATATTCGGTTACTTTATCATATAACTTTTTAAATTTAGTAGGATTAAAAGGTATATTAATATCTCCCCACCATATTTTATCTTTTGTAATATCGTCTTTAACAATGAATCTATCTTGAGGAGAACGACCCGTAAATTCGCCAGTATTGATGGCCAAAGCACCATTGTCAGCTAATTTTCCGAGATCTTTTTCTAGCGTGATGTTCGTCAAATTTTCTGGAGAGAGATTCCAATGAATAGTGGCATTTTTTATACCATACTGTTCTAAGTTTCCTCCCACAGATTTAGCAATTTTTTCCATGTAGTTGTGTTAATGTAAATAGGGCTCAAAAATAAACATTATTTTAGAACGAAAACGTTTGAGAAGCTATTTTTTACTTATTTTTTTCTGTGTTTTTTGCAAATAAAACTAGCATAAAAATCCATCCTGTAATGAATATCAATCCTCCTATGGGTGTAATAAACCATATTGTTTTAGGGTTAATATCCAAAAGATGTATTGCATAAATTGACCCAGAAAAGAACACTATTCCTAAAAAGAAAATGAGGCTTAAACTATTTTTTGCTTTCAAAGAAAACCCAGAATATGTATTTATAAAAAGTAACACTAGTACATGATATAGTTGATAACGTATCGCAGTTTCAAAACTATTGAGTGCTTCTGTATCTAATTTGTTTTTTAGGGCGTGTGCAGCAAAGGCACCTAGAATAATTGCTATGATGCCAAAAAAACAGGTAATAATTAGGTTTTTTCTCATAAAATAAATACAAAATTAAGTTTTTCTAATAGAAAAGATGTTATTCAATTTTTTATATTTACAAAAACGGTTATAAAGTGAACTATAACAAAAAATTAAAAACAGTTTTAACTTCTACATTTATACATGAAATTCATGTGGCAAAAACGAAACTTGCTTCGCAAGCCATAGAAAGTTTTGTGGTAGGTGAAAATATGAATTCCATTATTGGTACGGCTTTGATTGAAGGGTACAAATTGAATGTCGATATTGCCGATTTCGAGAAGGCGAGAACAATTTTAAGTTTGTATAAAACTTAATAACTTTTATAAAAGTTACTTTATATATTTATTACATTCGTCATTGAAATTTTCAAAATTTGAATGAGAAAAATATTAATTATAGGCGCTGGTAGATCGTCATCTTCGTTAATCAAATATTTACTTGATAAGTCTCAAGAAGAACAACTTTTTGTAACAGTAGCAGATAGAACGCTAGAAGCTGCTGAATCGAGGGTTAATGACCATAAAAATGGTAAGGCCATTACACTTGATATTTATGATGACACTGAGAGAGTATTGGCTATCAAAGATGCAGATATTGTTGTTTCAATGTTGCCTGCTAGCATGCATGTACAAGTAGCTAAAGATTGTATTTTGTACGAAAAGCATATGGTAACTGCATCATATGTTTCAAACGAAATGAAAGCTTTAGACGAAGAGGTGAAATCTAAGGATTTGGTCTTTATGAATGAGATTGGTGTTGATCCTGGCATTGACCATATGAGTGCTATGGAAGCTATAGATAGAATTCGGGATAAGGGTGGGAAAATATTATTGTTTGAGTCATTTACTGGTGGACTGGTTGCGCCTGAAAGCGATGACAATCTATGGAACTATAAGTTTACTTGGAATCCAAGAAATGTGGTTATAGCTGGTCAGGGAGGAGCAGCTAAATTTATTCAAGAAGGTACGTATAAATATATACCGTACCAGAAGTTGTTTAGACGAACAGAATTTTTAACCGTAAATGGTAGTGGAAAATTTGAGGCCTATGCGAATAGAGATTCATTAAAGTATAGAAGTGTATATGGTCTTGATGATGTACCTACGATGTACCGTGGAACTATTCGAAGAATAGGATTTTCTCGTGCCTGGAATGTTTTTGTACAGCTTGGTATGACAGATGATACATATGTTATTGAAGACTCTTCAACTATGAGTTATCGAGATTTCACGAATTTATTCTTAGCCTATAGTCCTAGTGATTCAGTTGAATTAAAGTTACGTTCGTATTTAAAGATTGATCAAGATGATATTATGTGGGATAAATTACTTGAGTTAGATATTTTTAATCCGAATAAAAAAATAGGAATTAAAAATGCTACCCCCGCCCAGATGTTACAAAAGATATTAATGGATAGTTGGACACTCAAAGAAGATGATAAAGATATGATTGTGATGCAACATAAGTTTGGCTATGAATACAAAGGAGAGAAAAAACAGATTGATAGTAGCATGATAGTAATTGGTGATGATCAAACCTACACGGCTATGGCTAAAACTGTAGGCTTACCTGTCGCAATAGCTACGTTAAAAATTTTAAACAAAGAGATTGCCACTCCAGGTGTTCAAATTCCGATTAGTAAAGAGGTGTATGAGCCTATTCTTAAAGAATTAAAAACCTTTGGGATAAAGTTTGTTGAAAAGCAAGTTAAATATTTAGGTTATAATCCGAATAATGTCATTGGTTAAAAAACAAATACTATATGGCTGTATGGGCCTTGGTGGTGATTGGCAAGCTAATTCAATCACTAGTAATGACGTTGTCATTGCTGAAAAAGCCATCGAAGCAGCTCTTGAAATAGGGATTACTTATTTTGACCATGCCGATATATATAAAGCAGGTAGGGCAGAAGAAGTTTTTGGCAAAATATTAAAAAATAAACCTGAACTAAGAGAAAAGATAATTCTACAATCGAAAGCAGGTATTAAGCATCATCAAGGCGTATTAAAATCGAATATTTACGATACAAGTAAAACGTATTTAACGAGTCAGGTTGATGCAATCTTAACGCGTTTACATACAGATTATTTAGATGTTTTTATGGTGCATAGACCAGATCCGTTAATGCACCCTGAAGAATTGGCTGAAACGTTTGCATCTTTAAAAGCAACAGGTAAGGTAAAACAGTTTGGGCTGAGTAATATGTCGAAATCTCAAATTGAGTTAATTCAGCATTATTTAGAGGAACCTTTGGTTGCGAATCAAATACAACTAAGTTTAGGCCATACCTTGGTGTTTGATGCTGGTGTGTTGGTAAATCGAGTTAACAATATTGATTATAATGGTGTTGAAGGATTATTAGAATATGCCAAAATGAGAAATTTAGCCATTCAATGTTGGGGGTCGCTAGATGGCGGACGGTTTACAGGTAATGAGCAGTTAGCTTCTGAAGAAGATAAAAAAACAATTGCCTTTGTATATGAACTCGCTGAGAAACATAATACTACAAAAGAAGCGATAGCTTTGGCTTGGCTCTTAAAAATTCCTGCAACAATTCAACCTATAATTGGTACTAAAAATCCGAAACGAATTTTGGCATGTAAAGATGCTACTTCTATAGAATTAACCAGAAAAGAATGGTATGATTTGTGGATACTATCCTGTGGTAACCGAATACCTTAATTACATTTTTAAATAAAAATCTTGTACCAAATTGATATATTCTTGCGTGTACTTATGACGAGATATTTCAATAACCAATTCTTCTGTTCTTATTTCACTTTCTTGAAATGTGAATGTTAATAAGCTACGTTTAATTTTAGAATTTGGAGTTCCTTTAACACGACAAACTCTTAAAGGATATAGATGCCTCTCTTTGGCAAGTTTTACAAAATTTTCTTCTTCTTTAAAAGGAATGATAACAGAAAAACTTCCTTCATCAGAAAGTAGTTTACTTACAGAATGAATTAATTTTTGAAAAGATAATGATGATGTAAAACGAGCTTTATTACGCGCATCGCTTTCGGTTTCAAACTCATCATTATAAAAAGGAGGATTACTAACAATTAAATCATATTTCTCTTCTATTTCTTCACCAAAATCTTTTAATGAAGCATGGTAACAAAAGAGTCGATCACCCCAAGGGGAGTTTTCAAAATTTTCTACACATTGTTCATGGGCGCCATCATCTACTTCTATAGCATCGATAATTTCAGCATTACTACGTTGTGCCAGTTGTAAGGCAACAATACCTGTCCCGGCTCCAATATCTAAAATTGATAAAGGCTTAGTGTCTAAAGAAGTCCATGCGCCAAGTAGAACACCATCAGTGCCAATTTTCATAGCACATCGATCTTGATAAATTGTAAATTGTTTGAATTTAAATGGTTTTGACATAAACCTTCACATTTTAAAATCCAAATCCCAAGGAATTTAGGATTTATTAATGATAGCAGAAAGAATTTTTCTAAGTTCATCACATTCTGCAAGCAAACTTTCAAATTCCTTCTCAAAATCTAGATTTAAGTCTTTTAATAATTTCAACCAAAGGATAGATTCTTTTGCTTCTTTTCTCGCAATCTTTAATCTAAACTTAAAATCTTTATTTCCTAATTTTTCATTAGCTTCAATATAATTGGCAGCAATTGATCCTGAAGATTTAATCAATTGTTTAGAATCTTCAATATTTGATTGAGTTTTTGGAAGTTTTTTTAGAAATTTTCTACAGCTACTGGCGAATATATAAGTTCTCTCTTCTAAATCATATACTTTTTTTAGTTTCATTTTTTACATGGAATTTGGCATTTTGAAACTTGATAGTTATTTTAGATACATATCGATTAAACCTTCAGGAGTTTCTACGAAAATTGTTTGTTGCGCCCGATCTACTTCTTTAATGAAATCATCAATCATAGGGATCAAAATTTCGATGTTTCCTTTTTTAATTTCGAATAGTGGTTGCGCTGTAGTATCATTTATACCAACAATTTTTCCAACATCACCGTAATTCATATCATGTATGGTAAAGCCAATGACCTCGTGGTAATAGAATTTGTTTCCTTCAAGTTTCGGTAAAAGATTAAGTGGTAGATATACATCATGTTTCAAAATACTTTCTGCGTCACTTTCAGAGTCTATATCTTCAAACTTTACACGTAATTGGTTGCTTTTTTGTAATAAACTTCTTTCAATAAAAAAAGGTAAGAGATTTTTCCCCATATCTATAAATACGGCATCCAGATTAGCATATAATTCTGGTTCATCAGTATCAAGAGCAATCACTATTTCCCCTTTAAAGCTATGCTTTCTGGCAATTTTTCCTAAAAAGAAACAATCGTTTTTTCGCATGAATTTGAAATAAAAAAAACCTGACCGTTTACGATCAGGTTTCAAAAGTATAAAAAGTAATTTTTATTCTTCTTCGTTAGTAGCTTCAGTATCTGTTGCAACTTCTTCAGCAGCATCTTCTACAGCGGGTGTGGCAACAGCTTTACGTGCTTCATTTACTTCTTTTTCAGCTTCTAAAGCTTTTGCTTTAGCATCAGCTTTCGCTTTAGCTAAACCATCGGTTTTTGCATCGATCTTACCAGCTTTTTCTTCTAACCATGCTTGAAATTTAGCTTCAGCTTGGTCTTCAGTTAAAGCTCCTTTAGCAACTCCTCCTGCTAAATGCTTTTTTAATAAAGCACCTTTGTACGACAAAATTGCTTTTGCTGTATCGGTAGGTTGTGCTCCATTTTGTAACCATTGAACAGCACCATCAACATCTAAATCAATAGTTGCAGGGTTTGTATTTGGATTGTAAGTACCTAATTTTTCTAAGAATTTACCATCTCTTTTTACTCTTGAATCTGCAGCAACGATCCAATAAAATGGTTTTCCTTTTTTACCGTGTCTTTGTAATCTTATTTTTACAGGCATAACTTGTTAATTTTTAAGGTTCTCGACCTTGATTATTAAAAATCTCATCATCTCGTGATAAGTGGGCGCAAATATACAATGTTTTTTCAATTTTGCTAACGTATCTTTCATTATTTATTTGATGGAATTTTACAGATATTTGTCATGATAAAAATCAAACAATGAATGTTTTAGGAATCATACCAGCAAGATATGGCTCAACACGACTAGAAGGGAAGCCACTCATAGATTTACACGGTAAACCCATGATACAGCATGTGTATGAACGTGCTAAAAAACTATTAGCGCATGTGGTAGTAGCTACAGATGATGAAAGAATTGTAAAAGCTGTTGAAGCGTTTGGAGGAAATGTAGTAATGACATCTTCAAATCATAATACAGGAACCAATCGTTGTTTAGAGGCGTATCGTGTGTATTCAAAACAAAAAAGCATTGATTTTGATGTGGTTATCAATATTCAGGGAGATGAACCATTGTTAGATACAGAACAACTGCGCTTAATAATATCTTGCTTTTATGAAGCTGAAACTGAAATGGCAACTTTGGTCATTCCGGTAAAAGAAAATGAATCTTTAGATTCTGGGGTTTTTGTGGTGATAGACCGTTTTAAAAACGCTCTGTATTTTAGCCGTTCTGTTATTCCTTTTATTAGAGACGCAGATGTGTCAGAATGGACAAAAAAACATACATTTTATAAACATATTGGTATGTATGGTTTTAAACCTAAGGGTTTAAATGAATTTGCCAGTTTGCAACAAACCTCACTAGAATTAGCAGAATCTCTTGAACAAAATAGATGGCTAGAAAACGGAAAAAACATCAAAGTTGAAATTACAGAAACTCAAACCATTGGTGTTGATACTCAAGAGGATGTTGAGAAGGTGAGAAAAATACTTTCTAGTAAATAGACTTAGTATTGATATGAAAAAAATAATAGCTGCAAGCACGTCAACTCTTCATGGAAGTGGTTATTTAGAATATTTACTGCCAACACTCAAAGGTTTCTTTTCAGAAGTTGAAACAATTTTGTTTATTCCATATGCTCGTGCTGGTGGAAAGACCTATGACGAATATACTTTATTAGCTAGACAAGCATTTCATAAAATCAACAAAAAAATTATTGGTATTCATGAGTTTGGTAATCCTAAAAAGGCTGTTCAAGAAGCTTGTGCAATTTTTGTTGGGGGAGGAAATACATTTGAACTCATAAATCAAATTTACAAAAATGATATTTTTCTAGATTTAAAAGAAGTTGTAGAAAATGGAATACCCTATCTAGGAACGAGTGCAGGAAGTAATATTTGCGGTGTCACCATGATGAATACAAATGATATGCCTATTGTTTATCCTCCAAGTTTTAATGCTCTTGGGTTTATGCCTTTTAATTTAAATGTACATTACTTAGATCCCGATAAAAATTCAAAGCACATGGGTGAAACAAGAGAAACTCGAATTAAAGAGTTTCATGTCTTTAATAATACGCCTGTTTTAGGATTACGAGAAGGTAGCTGGCTTGAGGTTTTAGATGATGATATAATTTTAAGAGGCACACTACCTGCCAAGTGGTTTAGTAAAAACGGCAAATCGATTGAAATTAATTGTGATAAAAAGGTAAACGTTTAATCTTATTCAATAATTAATTTTTTGGCTGACTCCCTATTTTCACCAGATACTTTTACAGTATAGGTTTCTTTCGGCAAATAGTACTTTCCATTTTGTGCTTTCTTAGATTTTAATCCTTTTTTCTCTAATACTTTGATATTTTTTTCATTTATAGACAAGTCGTATGAAAAATAATTATAGCCTTTGTCTGCATGTATAGGAAATGAATTTATAGGTGTATTATCCTTGTTGACAATTGTCACTGTATAGTTCCCTGAAGTTGCTGTATAAAAAGAAATCGTGGTTTTTGGCACGAAAGGTTCTAGCCATTTACTCCATGAACTTCCCCAGCTGGCATTAAATTTTTGTTCGTCTAAATCAAAAATAGTAATAGGTTTTTCTTTGATGCTATTATACTGTTGTAAACCTGCAATGTCTGCTTTATAGATTGAACGCCCATGCGTACCTAATAATAGATCTTTAGCTTCTTTTTGAATAACAAGATCATGCACAGCCACTTTTGGAAACCCTTTTGTAAAAGGCTGCCAATTTTTTCCTTGATCAAAAGAAACATAAGCGGCATTATCAGTTCCTAAATACAAAATATTAGCATCAGATGGGTCTTCTTTAATAACATTCACGGGAGAGTTAGGCAAATTACTATGTATGTTTTTCCATGTTGTACCATAATCATCACTTACAAAAACATACGGTTTAAAGTTATCATCCCGATATCCGTTAAGGGTAACATATACTCTGTCTTTTTCATGTGCTGATGCAATTACTCTTGAAACCCAAAGCCTTTGAGGTAAATTGTCTGAGATACGTTTCCAGGTAGCACCGCCATCTTTAGTAAGATTTACGTAACCGTCGTCACTACCCACATAGATGAGTCCGAATTGGAAAGGGCTTTCAGAAATAGTAGTCAATGTTCCGTAAGGTACATTTCCTTTTTTACCGCCAGTTGTTAAATCGTCTGAAATGGCTTTGAAATCTTTTCCTTGATTCATAGAGCGCAATAATTTATTGGCACCCATATATAAAATATCTTGATTGTGAGGAGAAAGTAGAATAGGAGTTTGCCAGTTATAGCGATATGGAGATTCACCAAGTTCGTGTTTTGGATTAATCGTTAATCGCTCTTTAGTCTTTAAATTAATTCTATAATAATTTCCAAACTGTAACCCAGTATAAATTAAGTTATGATCTCTAGTATCAATTTGAACTTGCATACCGTCACCGCCACCAATCATTTGATATGGATAGATACCAGAACTTTCCCAACGTTTTGAGGGTTTATAAGAACTGGGGCCAAACCAAACGCCATTATCTTGTAAACCACCATATACGTTATAGGGCTTTTGATTATCTACGTTTATTGCATAAAATTGTCCTACTGAAGTACTGTTGTTTTTAGACCAGTTTTTTCCATCATTATAAGTAATATTAATACCTCCATCATTACCATTAACAATATGTCCGTCTAATTTCGGATCTACCCATATTGCCTGATGGTCGGCATGTACATTTTCTTTACTTATGGATGTAAATGTTTTACCACCATCCTTAGATTTTAATAAAGGCACACCGCCAATATATACTTTATTCTCATCTGAAGTGTTCACCGCTATGGTTCCGAAGTAATATCCATAAGAAAAGTAAACTCCATCTAAATTTTCTTTATGTGTTTTGTTCCACGTTTTTCCTCCGTCTGAAGTTTTATAAAGCTCAGCACCTATTACTGGTGTATCAAATAATAAAGCGTTGGCATCTTCTAAATAGGTAGTTAGATCAGAAGGCTTCACTTTATTGTTTTTGACTAATAATTTTACCTTTTTTGCAGTATATTTTTTATCGAATCGATTTGTTTTTAGGAAATCATTAAGTTTTTTATCATCTAATTTTAAGAAATCGGAGTTGTTCATAGTTTTAAAATCCTCTTTCTTCAAACCTTCTTTTTTCTTCTTTTCTTTTTTCTCTTGACGGAATTGATTGTCAAGAAACGCATATACCGTATCATCATTATAAACAGCTAGACCAATACGGCCTACGCCATCACCATTAGGGAAACCATTGTTATTTGATATCGGTGACCAGGTTGATCCTCCATCGATACTTTTATAAATTGCAGAACTTTTACCACTTCCTTTAAAATTCCATGCTTTACGTTCACGTTCCCACGACGCAGCATATAAGATGTCTGGATTTGTAGGTGAAGCTTCTAAATCTATAAAACCAGTATCATCGTTTATAAAAAGTGTTTTATTCCAAGTTTTACCCCCATCGGTTGTTTTAAAAACTCCTCTTTCAGCGCTAGGTTTATAGAGGTTTCCAACTACTGCTACCACCACAACGTCTGGATTTTTTGGATTCATTACAATGCTACCTATGTGTTGTGAATCTTTTAAGCCTGTATGTATCCAAGTTTTTCCCTTATCGGTACTTTTTAGAACGCCAATTCCCGCATAAGAAGAACGCGAAGAATTACTTTAGCCTGTACCTATCCAAAGAGTGTGGTTTTTCCAATCTACAGCAATAGCTCCCATATTCTGCGTAGGAGCGGTATCATTTGTTACTGGAGTAAAAGATATGCCATTATCGTCGGTGTACCATAACCCACCAGAAGCATAAGCAACATAAAATTCGGTAGTGTTATCTGGATTCACAGCGATATCTACCACACGACCACTCATTATAGTGGGACCTATATTGGTAAACGGAATGTTTTTTACAAGTGATTCTTGAGAAAAGGCATAAACAGAAAGAAAGGCACAGATAAGTACGGCTATTTTTTTCATTTTGAGTTAGTTTGATAGTTATCTCAAATATAATATTTCTTAGCCAGTAAATAAAAGTGGGAATGTTAAAAACTAATTTGTTTTTTGAGAACTTCTGACGTGAATAACTATAATTAAAATGATTAATCTTTCCTGTTAATAAAAATGATAACTTCATTTTATCGAAAGCTAGTTAAATACTTACATTTAATGGCTCTATTTTTCTAAATTAAAATTTCTTAAATGTATTTAATTTTTGATACAGAAACTACTGGTTTACCTAAAAATTGGAATGCCCCAATTACAGATACAGATAATTGGCCAAGATGTGTGCAAATAGCTTGGCAGTTACATGACGATTTTGGTAAACTTATTGAAAATCAGGATTTTTTAATAAAGCCAGAAGGATTCAATATTCCTTTTGATTCAGAACGCATACATGGTATTTCTACAGCATTAGCCGAAGAACAAGGAGAATCATTAGAAAAAGTATTAGCACTATTTAATCAGGCACTCCATCAAGCAAAGTTTGTTGTAGGCCAAAATGTTGAGTTTGATCTCAACATAATGGGTTGCGAATTTTATAGAAAAGGTGTAGCAACAAATCTGAATGAACTTCCCGTTTTAGATACTTGTACTGAACGAAGCGCTGAACTATGTAAATTGCCAGGTGGTCGTGGAGGAAAATATAAATTGCCCACACTTACAGAATTACATCAGCATTTGTTTGGCACTGCTTTTAATGAAGCGCATAATGCCACTGCCGATGTAGAAGCTACAGCACGTTGCTTTTTAGAGTTGGTTCGCTTGAAGCATTATACCAAAGAAGAGCTTCAGGTTAATGATGATTTTTTTAAGGCTTTTGAGAATGTAAATCCGACAATGATTGAGGTCGTAGGTTTAAAACATGTAAACCTTAAACAAGAGAGTGAAAAAATTCGTAAAAGAAAACCAACAAGTGAAAATCTTTCTAATGTTGGGAGTTCATCAGAAAATGTAGATTTAACAAATGCTCAATTTGCGCATTTACATAATCATAGTCAGTTTTCGGTTCTACAATCAACAATTCAAATTAATAATATTGTAAAAGCTGCAGCTAACGATAATATGTCTGCAGTTGCTTTAACCGATACTGGTAATATGATGGCAGCCTTTCATTTTGTGAGTGCTGTTCTCAATCATAATAAGAATGCTGAAAAACAGATAAAACCCATTGTGGGTTGTGAATTCTACGTGTGTGAAAACCATAAAGACAAAACCAGAAAAGACAATGGTTATCAGGTTGTTTTACTAGCAAAAAACAAAAATGGATATCACAATTTAGCAAAGCTTTCTTCGAAGGCCTATGTTGATGGGTTCTATTATGTGCCAAGAATTGATAAAGAACTTCTTAGCAAGTATAAAGACGATGTCATTGCTTTAACAGGAAATTTATATGGAGAAGTACCAAGTAAAATCTTAAATGTCGGTGAAAATCAAGCAGAAGAAGCTTTGCTCTGGTGGAAATCACAATTTGGTGATGATTTTTATATAGAGTTAATGCGTCATAATCAACAAGACGAAACCATTGTAAATGAAACCCTAGTAAAGTTTGCAGCTAAACATGAAGTAAAAGTAGTAGCAACCAATAATACTTTTTATCTTTCTAAAGAAGATGCAAACGCACATGATATTTTATTGTGTGTAAAAGATGGTGAAAAACAAGCAACACCAAAAGGTAGAGGTAGAGGGTATCGTTATGGTTTACCGAATGACGAATATTATTTCAAGTCTTCTGATGAAATGAAGAAACTTTTCAAAGATATCCCAGAAGCAATTATTAATATTCAGGAGCTAGTAGATAAGGTAGAACCTTTTACGTTAGCCCGAGATGTGCTATTACCTGCTTTCAATATCCCTTCTACATTTCAAGATGAAGCTGATAATGAAGATGGGGGTAAACGTGGAGAGAATAATTATTTACGATATCTTACTTACGAGGGCGCGAAAGAGCGATATGGAGAGATAACTGATGCGATTAGAGAGCGTTTAGATTTTGAGCTTGAAGTCATCGCGAATACGGGATACCCTGGATATTTTTTAATTGTTCAAGACTTTATCAAAGAAGCGCGTAAAATGGGAGTTTCTGTAGGACCTGGTAGAGGTTCAGCAGCAGGATCTGCAGTAGCCTATTGTCTTACCATTACAAATATTGATCCTATTGAATATGACTTACTTTTTGAGCGTTTTTTAAACCCTGAACGAGTTTCAATGCCCGATATTGATATCGATTTTGATGATGAGGGCAGAGGTAAAGTGATGGAGTATGTCATCAATAAATATGGTTCAAATCAGGTAGCACAAATTATCACCTATGGTACGATGGCAGCCAAATCATCCATTCGAGATACGGCACGTGTACTCGACCTACCGTTGTTCGAAGCCGATAGAATTGCAAAACTTATACCCAATATTAAACTCAATCATATTTTTGGCGAAGACGATAAAAGTAAAGGCAAAGTAGCAAGCTTACGATCTGAAGAAAAAGATATGGTAAGTGAACTTAAAACGATCGCCAGTGGTGATGGTATCGAAGCCGAAACCATCAATAAGGCAGTAGTTTTAGAAGGTTCTGTACGGAATACAGGTATTCATGCTTGTGGTGTTATTATTACACCAGATGACATCACCAATTTCGTTCCTGTGGCTACGGCCAAAGATTCTGATATGTATGTCACTCAGTTTGACAACTCGGTAGTTGAAAGCGCTGGTCTCCTGAAAATGGATTTTCTTGGCTTAAAAACATTAACGCTTATCAAGGATACCGTTAAGATTGTAAAAGCACGCCATGGTATTGAGTTAGATCCTGATAATTTTCCATTGAATGATGAAAAAACGTACGAGCTTTTCCAAAGAGGAGAAACCATTGGGATATTTCAATACGAATCTCCAGGCATGCAAAAGCATATGAAATCCTTAAAGCCTACTGTTTTTGCCGATCTTATAGCCATGAATGCATTGTATAGACCAGGCCCTATGGAATATATTCCACTCTTTATTCAGCGTAAGCATGGTAAAGAAGCCATTGAATATGATTTACCTGCCATGGAAGAATATCTTGCAGAGACCTATGGTGTCACGGTATATCAAGAGCAAGTGATGTTACTGTCACAAAAGCTTGCAAATTTTACAAAGGGTGAAGCCGATGTGCTTCGTAAAGCTATGGGTAAAAAACAAGCCGCGGTATTGGCGAAAATGAAACCTCAATTTATTAAGCAGGCAAGTGCCAATGGACATGATGCAGAAAAATTAGAAAAAATATGGAAAGATTGGGAGGCATTTGCATCGTATGCTTTTAATAAATCACACTCTACCTGTTATGCATGGATTGCCTATCAAACAGCGTATCTAAAAGCACATTATCCTGCCGAATATATGGCATCAGTACTATCGAATAATATGAATGATATTAAGCAGGTGTCTTTCTTTATGGAAGAATGCAAGCGTATGGGCTTGCAAGTGCTTGGTCCAGATGTAAACGAATCATACTTAAAATTTTCGGTAAATAAAGAAGGTGCTGTACGCTTTGGAATGGCTGCAATAAAAGGTGTGGGAGGAAGTGCAGTAAGGGCTTTGATAGCCGAGCGTAAAGAAAACGGTAATTACACATCTATTTTTGACATTACCAAGCGTGTTGATCTACGTGCAGCTAATAAAAAAGCTTTTGATGGCTTAATTTTAGCTGGTGGTTTAGATTCTTTTACAGATACACATCGTGCACAATATTATGAAATAGATGAGCGTGGGCAAACATTTATTGAACGCGCCATTCGTTTCGGAAATAAATATCAAGAAAATAAGAATTCTGCTCAGGTTTCTATGTTTGGAGAAGCCTCTGAAGTGCAATTTGAAGAACCTAAAATTCCAAGTTGCGAAGAATGGGGCATTATGGAAAAACTCGCCAAAGAAAAAGAAGTGATTGGTATGTATATTTCAGGACATCCGCTTGACGATTATAAAACTGAAATGCGCTATTTCTGTAATGCACCCATAAGCGTTTTTAAAGAGCCTTCACAGTTATTAAATAAAGATTTATCAATAGGAGGTATTGTGACTGATGTACAACATCGCATTTCAAAAAATGGTAAAGGTTGGGCTGCATTTACCATTGAGGATTTTATGGATTCGCATGAGTTTAGAATGTTTGGTGAAGATTATTTAAAGTTTAAGCATTTTCTAATCCCGAATTCATTTTTACACATTCGTATTTCTGTGCGTCAAGGTTGGAAAGAGGGTGATGTTCGCATACAGTTTAATAATTTTATGCTATTACAGGATGCTTTAGAGAAAATGGCAAATAAAATTACCTTAAAATTAAATATTGATTCCTTATCAGAAGAGACTATTGCTTCACTCGAAAAAGTTATGGAAAGTCATCAAGGAAAAGATATTCTCAATTTTGTAGTATATGACACTGAAGAAGAATTACAACTTACGATGCCTAGCAGAAGTTCTAAAGTGAATATATCACCTGAGTTATTGTTAGCATTAGATAATTTAGCGTATAAGTATAAGCTTAACTAATAAAAAAGCCCATCATACGATGGGCTTTTTCTTAAAATTTAACTAGTAATATATATTTAAATAACTTTTACATTTACTGCGTTTAAACCTTTTCTGCCTTCCGTTAAATCGAATTCTACTGCATCACCTTCGCGAATATCATCGATTAAACCAGATACATGAACAAAATGTTCTTTGTTTGAACCTTCTTCTGTTATAAATCCGAATCCTTTAGACTCGTTGAAGAATTTTACTGTTCCTTTACTCATTTTTATTATAATTTAAAATATTAATTACTTAGTGATAGTCAAGAAGTGTGCCAAGAAAATAATTATCTATTAAATCTATAATGCCCAATAATCTTAAAATCAAACAAACAATCTTCTAATACTTGTCCAGTGCCAATATTATGTACGATTAAGTGTCTTTTGCCATCTTTCGATTTTTTATTCACCACAACACCAATATGGGTGAGTCCGCTGGTTAAGCGCTAGGCAACTACGTCACCTGGTTTATAATCTTCAGCATTTTTGGTAATAGCTTTAGAAGCACCTTTACGCTTAAAATAGGTCATTAAGTTTGGTACACGTCTATGGTCTATACTTTTATCTGTGGTTTTTAATCCCCAAATTTTTGGATATTTATTAAAGTTGGCTTTCATGTCTTCATGCACTTCTTTTTGCAAATCGATTCCTAATTTTCTGTAGGCTCTAATCACAACATCGGTGCAAACACCTTTACCTTCTGGTACATCACCATTAGGGTAGTCGATAGAAAAATAACTACCATCATAGGTTACTTTGGCTTTTGTGAGTTCTAAAGCAGTGTCTGATAAGGTAAGTTTTTGTGTTGTTTGGCTGAAGCCGCAACTCATTGAAAACAGAACTATAACTATAAATATTTTTTTCATAATTGTTGTTTTTTCGTCATTGCGAATCTTTCGACTGTCTTTCAAGACAGGCTAAAGTGAAGCAATCTTATTATGTATAAACAGATTACTTCGTCGTTTCACTCTTCGTAATGACGTTCTAATTCGTCAATGCGAATGTAGTGCTGCAATCTTCTAATTCTTAGTTCTGATCCGACAGATTACTTCGTCGTTTCACTCCTCGTAATGACGTTCTAATTCGTCATTGCGAGTGTAGCGTGGCAATCTGCTTAATTTGAATTCTGTTTTGACAGATTACTTCGTCATTTCACTCCTCGTAATGACGTTCTAATTC